>JAFDDW010000723.1 GCA_019310665.1 Deltaproteobacteria bacterium | reverse complement strand
AGGCCGCCATTCGCTCAAATCCCTTGGGAGCTTCTTCGAGTCCGGTGTGCATGGAACCCATGAGAACCCGGTTTTTTAATTGTGTGAAACCTAAATCCAAAGGGGACAAAAGGTGAGGATACTTTGAATGTGCCATGAAAAACTCCTAGTGATTTATTTGATATTTGTGATTTGGAATTTGGAATTTTATTAATTTCCGGAGTGAAACAATATCTGTCAATCGTCAACATTCAATTGACGCTATTCCTGGGATTCCCTATGCACTGCAATCATGGTTATATCATCAAACTGGGGGGCATCACCGATGTGATTGAATATATCTATTTTAATCTGCTCGATGAGTTGAGACGCTGATACGGCAGGTTTTTCCAGAAGAGATAAAAACCGTTTTTTAGAAAACAATTTGTTTTCAGGCGACATTGCTTCCGTCACACCATCCGTATACCCGATTAAAAAGTCATCGGGTTCCATTTGAACCTGCTGCACGCTATATTCCATCTCGGTCATCATGCCGACCACCGGTCCGGTTGCTTTCAGTCGCTCTTTTATCCCGGATTGATTGAAGAGGATAAGGGCTTCATGTCCGCCGTTAACATAGGTCAGCTTCCCGCTCTGCGGATCCAAAACACCAAAAAAAAGGGTTGCAAACATTCCTTCCTCACCGTGCTCCTGGGCGATATAGTCATTGGTAAGCGATACCGCGTGCAATGCTTGATACAGCTCATCTCCGGACGAATCGGAACTGTGATTGTCGGTTCCGGGAACCGAAACCCCCTGTAAATTGATCTGGCCTGAAAACACACGGATTAAACTTCGAAACAGGGCCATAAATAAGGCAGATCCAACACCTTTGTCGCAGACATCGGCGATTACCAACCCAACCAGATCACCGGGCAGTAAAAACGCGTCATAAAAATCGCCGGAAACCTGCCGGGCAGGATGGAAGTAGAAGGCGATTTCCCAGCCCGGGAGCTGCGGGATCTGGGCAGGCAAAAAATCCCGTTGTATTTTTCTGCCTTTTTCCATTTCCGCATGGAGGGCCTTGGAATAGGTTTCGATTTTATGCTTGGCCTGTTCCAGAGACCGGTAGGAATCATCCAGCTTGGAATAAAGCCTGGCGTTTTCGAGGGCACTGCCAATTTGACCGGCGGTCAGCAGCATTAAATCGGCTGTTTCCTGATTGAACTGGCCCGGTTTGTCATGCAGCAGGGTGATTATGCCCAACAAATTGTCAGCGCGGAGAACAGGCACGGCCAGTGCCGATCCGACCGTGTAAGGTTGATTCGGAAGGTTCACCCAGCGTTCATCATCACGGGTGTCTTCGATCAGGCCCACCTTGCGGTTTCGTCTGACCCAACCCGCAAGCCCTTCGTCAAACACCTGGCCGATGATTCTGGAACGTTGTTCCGGTGTGGTGTCGGCCCGGGTTAAAATACTGTCAGTAACAGCCCCTTTTTTATCCACCAGGAATAGACTGCCTTTGTCCGCTCCGGTTAGTTCAGCGGAAACTTCCAGGGTTTTTTGCAACAGTCGCGTCAGCACATGCTCTTTGGCGGAAGATCTCGCAAAACTCACAAAGTTATCAAGCAATCTGCTTTGAACTTGAAGGGCCGACTTTTCGCTTTTCAGCCTGTTTAGTTCCTGTTCTAATTTATCCGGTTCTTTCAATTTTATCCTCACTAATTAACGGAACTATAACCAATAAAAAGGTTCGATTAAGATCTTCAAGGGTCGCAACCCAACAAAATCTGGGGCAAATTTCGTTGCTTGCCTTTCTTTGGGTTATCCGTTTAAAAATATAGTCACATTAAAAATTAATTTTGTTAAATTATTTCGTAAATATGGTTAAAATTTCGGACTATCCAAAAGCTTAAAAATTTTCATTAAAAAAGCGGCAATCACCATAACGCCAGCGAAGGCCATTAGGGTCAGCGCAAGATTCCAGTTCCACCAGATCGGGGCGTTGACAAGTATCAGGAGTCCGGCAAGCGGAACCAGCATGATCACATTCATCAGCGCCACTTCAACTATCGCCGGCGTTTTGAAGTCGGGATCAACAATTCTAAGCAGTAACAGCCCGCAGGAAACCGTGCCGGTGACGGTGCCGAAAATAACCACAGTTCGCTCTAAATTATAGGACCAAAGCCGTTTCCCGAGGAAAAGCATCACCGCCGTTGTGACAACACCACAGGTCAGCGAAATTACTGAGATCGGTAAAATATAGGTCCACACAATGGCCAGCTTTATGGCCATTATGGTGGCCACAATTAAAAAATCGATCGACCAACCGGTAATTCTGCGCTGAACTCCCGGGTCAATTAGATAATCCACGCCGACTCTACCCATCAACCACCTGACGATAAATGCGATGATTAAACCAAAAAAGAAAAAGAAACCCCACAGCATCGATGCCACATCCGGGGCAAAAAAGCTGCCTAAAAGTCTTACAAAACCATAGGTTAAGACATAGGCCAGCCCGACCATGGCCGTTTGAAAGGCGAGGGAATCGATATTGGCCGAATGAAGAGTTTGTTCCCCGGCCGGGCTTTTGACCTGGTTTTTTGACAAAACCCCGGTCAAAAAATCCCGGGGCAATTTTTTAGGAGCATTAACAGCAAGACCTCGCCTGATCCCCCAGTTAGCAAGGGGAACGCCGATAATAAAAGCAAAAAAGTAACCGATGGCGGCAAAGGTCAACCCTATTGTTGCCGCGTGTTCGAAGCCCAGGCCTTCCCAAACCTTTCCAAAGGCCAGTGCCTGGCCCGGTCCTTCTTCAAAGCCCAGCGGAGCAAAAAATCCAAAGGTTGGAAACAATTTTAATCCCAAAACACCGAATACAATCACACAAACGCCACCAATAATGGCTTGTAGATTAAAAACGATCGTCTGGGAAAGCGCCATCCACAGAGGCCCTTTAATAAATCCCTTTTTTTTAATTGAATTGTCTGATTGATCTGAGCTGTTTGTCAATCCAACGGAAATAAATGAAATGTTGAAGAAATGATAGGCAAATGTTTCCAGGTCGGTTACAGATATTTTTATAATACCGCCATTTATAATTATCAAGCCCAGCAGACCGCCGATCAGACAACTCGGGATGAGAAAGCGTTGAAAAGCAGAAATTTTAGCTCTCAGAAGCACGCCGATCAAGAGCATGATTGCCAAACTGCCAAATAGCAACATCGAATCAAATGGGAAAGGGATCTGCATATTCGCCCTCAGGAGAAATATCGTTTGACTACGGTTGCTCGAAAAAGGTATAAACACCCAACAAGGAATGACAAATGGTCCGCCTGCGGCGGAACGAATTTCGAATGATGGAATCGCTTCGCTCTGTCTTTTTTTGAAACCACTTCTAAGGG
>JAFDDW010000072.1 GCA_019310665.1 Deltaproteobacteria bacterium | reverse complement strand
TCGGGATGCCCTCAGCAATAACCCTTTCAGCAAGCAAACGGTTCTGGCCGTCCAGGAGGATCGATAAGAAGGATTCCTGGCGCTTGCCTTCAAACCGCGGCCGGATATAGGCGGCCACATCCGCCGCATGATCAAATCCTTCGGGCTGGGCGTGTTGCATGCGGGCTCTTTTTCCGATTTCAATGGCGGCCTTTAGCTGCGCCGTTTTGGCGATGCCCATGCCGGAGACGGCAAGAAGCTCTTCGATATGGGCGCGATCGATCCCGCCGATACCGTTAAATTGGGATATTAGCTGACGACCTAAATCTTCGGCGGACTGCCCGGATTTTCCAATGCGAAGCAAAACCGCCAGCAACTCCCCATCTGACAACCCCTCAGGCCCTAAATGAAGCAGTTTTTCACGGGGGCGTTCGGATTCCGGCCAATCCTTAATGGCTTGGCGCTCAAATTTGATAGGTTCAGTGTGTTTCGATTTATCTTCAGCCACGACCGATCTCCGGTAGGTCAATCATCCCTTCCGCCTGCATTCTTTCACAAAAGGTATCCAACTGCGCCCGGGCCAGCCTGGAAGGCTTGGCCTGGCCATTTTCCCAGCGATTGACGGTGGCGTAACTCACACCCAGTTCCCGGGCAAGATCTTCCTGGCTAATAGAAAGTTGCCGGCGGACCTCCTTAACCAAGGAGGGGTAATTCGGATGGATAGGTTTCATCGGCCTGTGGACCTTCCGTTTTGCAGGTAACCATTAATCACAATAAACTTTATTACAGATGTTATATCATCTGAAGATAATTAATCAACCAAATAGTGGATTAACTGTAGAAGACCGCCAAGGTGTTGTGCCGGGTGTTGGAGGTAATACGCCCCTAATTGGGGTAGTCCATTCGCAGATGAAATTCTGTAAAATTACGGATTTGGCCAAGAATCTAATCAGACCAATCAACTCATTCAACCAATCATCTAATCAACTAATCAACCAGTCAACTCATTCAACCAATCAACTATTCAACTCAATCAACTCTATTAACTTAATCAACTAATCAACTAAAACCCACCTTTTTCGGGAGCATGACCGTGAATGTACTTCCTTCGCCGGGAGTACTGCTGACGGTTATATCCCCCTTGTGGGCCCGGGCGACGGCCCGGGCAAAACTGAGGCCCAGCCCCGTGCCGGCCTGGGACCGGCTCGGGTCACAGCGGTAAAAGCGCTCAAAAATAGGTTCCAGATCTTTCCCGAAAATCCCCATGCCGTTGTCTTTGACCGCTATCTGAACCGACTGATCTCCACCGTTAGATACGGTCACATCGATCTTTCCATTCGCCGCAGTGTATTTAATGGCATTGTCGAGCAGATTGGCAATCATGCGTTGAATCAGCCGTATGTCGCCATAAATGCCGATATTTTCAGGGCCGCTGTAAACCATGGAGAGGCCTTTATCCTCGGCCGGGGATTGGAAAATATCACAGGCATCACGAACAAGATTGGCGATATCCAGTTTTTGGCAGTCAAGTTGATTCACACCGGCCTCGGTCCTGGAAATAATCAGCATGGTGTTGATCATGTCCACAAGCCGGTCGCATTCTTCAATGGTGCCGGCCGCCATGGATTCGTATTCTTTCAGGGAAGAACCGGAAGTCAGAGAAACTTCGGCGATCCCGCGAATCCGGGTGATGGGGCTTTTGAGGTCGTGGGCGATGTTGTCACTCATCTCTTTGATGCCGGTCACCAATTTTTGGATGCGATCCAGCATCTGATTAAAGGTCAGCGCCAGTTGATCAATCTCATCTGCTCTTTTTTTCACCGGCACCCGTTTTTCAAGACTGCCTTCTGAGATCCGACGTGCGGTCCGGGTGACCGTTTCTACCCCCACAAGCGCCCTGCGGGCCATAAACCAGCCGACCACAACCGCCAGAGCGAAGAGGATCACCATGGTGGTGATAAACACTTTACGAAACACTGCAATGATGCGGGTGTGGTTTTCCATGGATAGACCCAGCTGCAATATCATGCCGGGGCCAATGACGGCATAAAGAACCCGTATTTCGTGCTTCCGATCCGGTATATTGATAGTATCAAAAATCGGCGCCCGGCTGTCCAGCAGGCGATTGACAGCAACTTTGTTTATCCCGATATCGCGCCAGTAGGACATGTTGGATGAAGAAAACACCTGGCCTGTTATATAAAGCAGTCGAAAAAATATCTTCTTCTCCCCGGCCGCCTGGGCCTGTAAAAAGGCCTGCCGCTTGACCGCTTCGGGACCCTGGGTTGACAGGATCGAGGAAAAGGTTCTGACCTCGCTTAATAGACCCTGATCGGTCTGCTGCCGTATGACCGAAGTAATCAGGAGGTAAAAAAAGAAAAAGGCCACGCAGGCGGATAGCATAAATATGCCTGCATACCAGAGCGTTAAACGGAAAGCCAGGGTGTGGCGAATGTCAGCTATTTTCTTCTTTAAGGACATAACCCACTCCGCGTATGGTGTGTATCATCTTGCCGGCAAAACCCTTATCGAACTTTTCCCTTAATCTGTAGATCCGGGATTCCACCACATTGGTCTGGGGATCAAAATAATAATCCCACACATGCTCCATGATCATGGTTTTAGAAACCACCCGGCCGGCATTGCGCATTAGATATTCGAGCAAGGAAAACTCCAGTGGCTGCAGGTCAATCTTTTTGCCGGCCCGCATAACCTCCCGGGTAATCAGGTTCATGGTAACCGTTCCCACCATCAGTTTGGCGGGCTCTGAAATATCGCTGCTGCGACGGATCAAGGCCTGGACCCGAGCCAACAGCTCGGAGAAAGCAAAAGGTTTGGTGAGATAATCATCTCCGCCGGTCTGCAGGCCTTTGACACGATCATCGACGGATCCCTTGGCACTGAGAACAATCACCGGTGTTTTGATCTTCTCGTGCCGCATGTGCTTGATCACTGCCAGACCATCCAGTTCGGGAAGCATGATATCGATAATGGCGGCATCATAAGGCTCGGTCAGCGCCAGATGCAATCCGTTTTGGCCGTCCCCCGCATGATCCACGGCAAAACCTTCGGCCTTAAACCCCTTGATGATGAAGGAAGCGATTTTCTCATCATCTTCGACCAGCAGTAGTCTCATTATATCTCCAAGCAATAAATTAGCGCCTTTATCCTTTTGCCTTAAGCCTTGCGCCCTGAGCCTTGAGCCGTCCGGCAATTGCCACCCATTCTTCTTTAACAGCCGTTTGGACAATTTTAAATCCTGTATTTTTCAATGCGGTCGTCACCTGGCTTTGTTTCTTTTGTATAATTCCCGAACAGATAAAAATTCCGCCCGGGTTTAACACCCGCTTGATCTCAACGATTAGATCCAAAATAACATGGGTAAGAATATTGGCGGCTATCATATCATAGGTTTCCCTGGTTTCATCTATAAGATTTCCTGTTTTTACCTGAAATCTAGCGGGCTGAATGGAATTTAACCTCAAATTAGCGGTCGCAATTTCAACGGCTGTCTCATCTTTATCGATACCACAAACCCGGGAGGCCCCCAGCCTGGCAGCCGCGATCATCAGAATTCCGGATCCGGTCCCCACATCCAGAAAGCAATCACCCTTTTTTAAAAACTTTTCGATCATTGCCGCACACAGGGCCGTGGTCGGATGGGTTCCGGTTCCGAAGGCCATTCCGGGGTCCAATTCAATGACAATCTCTTCGGACGCGGCTTGATACTCACGCCATGTGGGCTTGACCACCATACGGCGACTGATCTTCTGGGGCCAGAAATAGGCTTTCCAGGCGTGGGCCCAATCTTCATCATCCAGCTTTTTATAGCTTATTCGGGAAATTAAGCCGGACCCCTCCTGCAGGTATGACAGCTTTTTTTCTAAAATGATGCAGCGCTTTTCGGTCTGGCTATCCTCGGGCAAATACGCGGTAACCGCATTACACACAGCGCGACCGATGGCATCTTCCGCCCAATCTTCTTCCGGATCGAGTGCGGGGTCTTCTACAACCACCCCCTGCAGGCCAAAATCGTAGAAAATATCGGATATCAAGTCGACGGCCAGATCTTTGTCCATCGGATCTTTACCCGCTTGATCGAAAACGACTTTAGCTTCAATCCACTTCATAATTTTTCTCTAAACACACAGAGAAAAATATAAATTAATTTTAATCTGGTGTAGTTGATCTGTAAATGAGCATTATATCAAAAAAATTCGCAAACAATATGTTTCGGTAGAGTCGGAACGCCATCAGAGATCGATCTCAAAATTACTTTTGCACAATCGATTCATAGGCTTGCTGGAGGGTTGCAATTGGAAGGAATAGTTCTAAAGGATTATCCGGAAGAGAGATGAAACCGAATTGTTCGTAATAACCTTTGGCCTCTTCGTTTTTTGCATCAACAAAAAAACCGATGATTCCAAGGTTTTTAGAAACGAATAAAATCCGTTCGATTGCATTAACCATCATAAGAGTACCGAAACCCTGTCGTTGTCTATTTTTTGAAACTGCCAGTCTCGCTAGTTTTGCGGCCGGAACCTTCGACGGATATTTTTTGGAATATTTACGAGGCAGTTTTTCGACATGTATTTCACACGCGGCTAAAGTGTAGTAGCCAAGAATTTTTGTGGGACTATTATCATCGATGAGCACAAAGGTTCTTGACATACCCTTATCAAGATGCTGCCGAGCAGTTCTTCGCAGATATTTATTGAGTTCATCGGTACCACAATCGAATTTAGCCCTATCATGATTTTTCTTAAGAGTTTCAATTTTCAGCATAAGTAACCCGGATATTTCACGTGTCTCTTTCGTCCATTTACAAGTCGAATACCTGAGTATATTTAATCAGACGGTTGATCCCGTGAAGCGTGCGCATAAGGTTCTTTTCATGAACTATTCTGACCAATTGACTCTTTGTATGCTTTCATCGCGTCTTTAAGTTTCTTCCTGGGTTTCGGCGGATTTTCGATAGCATTAAAAAATACGTTTGCAGATTTGATTGATAAATTTATTGTTTGATCCTTTTCAATAATCATTTGTGCTTTTTCAATCGCCGCCTGCACGAGGAACTGATTCAATGTCGCACCTGATATCTCCGCTGCGCGTATCAAGGTTCGGTAAGCGTGGATTGGAACCCGTGCTGAAACACGTTCTTTCTCTTTTGATATCGGCATATTAAACTCCTTTCAGCATACAACAAAATCATAATATCTGATAGAACTGTAACCTAACACAATGGTGCCAAATTGGCAACTTGCCTTTTGAATATTGGAGCCAAAATGACGCCTTTTTAATTTACGGCCATCACCCGATCCCAAATTTTTTCTTTAAGATCTGCAATGCCGCTGCCGATACCCTGGCTGGAGCCTGTGATAATCACTACCTTACCTTCAAGTTTCATCGAATTTTTCTTTGGGAGGGTTGAAGTAACCGAATTTCAGGTCCGGAAATTGCTCTCGGACCTGCTGCAGTAATGCTTCCATACCCATGGGTTCGTCATGAGACGCCACGGCATCCATTTGCTTCCAGTAGCGCACCGGGTCAAAATTCAGGTTGCGCCACTGGATCATGTGAATCGGAAATTTTGTCAAAAAGCTTATGAGGGCCTCTGCTTCCTGGGGTGTGTCGCTGAACCCCGGGCAGTTAAGGTAGTTAATGGCGACAAATTTTTCCTGCGACAGGGCCAACTCGATGCTCGCAAGAACATCGGTAAACCCATAGCCTTGGGGCCGAAAATAGGCATCATAGCAATCTTTGCGGACACTGTTCATGCTAATGCGGATGCTGTCCAGACCGGCATCAAAAAGCTGTCTCAGTTTGAACGGCAGACTGCCATTGGTATTCATATTGATAGTGCCGCTGCTGGTTTGCTTACGAATCTGTCTGATGGCCGGTTCGATGACATGGGCCGCCAGCAGGGGATCACCCTCACAGCCCTGACCGAAACTGACAACGCTTTTTTCAACACGTTTGATATGAGCCAACGCCACTTCGGTAATTTCCTCAGGGGAGGGGGTGAAGGTGATGCGGTCCTGGCTGTGGTGGATGCCGGAATTTTGCTGCAGGGAGAGACAACCCAGGCAGCGGGCATTGCACTGTTTAGAAGTCGGCAGCGGAGCCTCGTAGCGGCCGAGAAAAAAATTTTTTCCGGCCGGACAGCCATAGGTCAGAGCACATTTGTCAAGGTGGGCCCGCAGGCGGTTGCCCGGCATTTGCTGGCGCATCCGATCAACGCCTGCGATCACCTCTTCACGCGGCATACGCCGGAGATCCTGACGCGGCTCGGGATCTACCAGGACAACGGCCGATCGAAAGCCTTTTTTATGCCACCCAACAGCCCCGTAAGAGAACAACGGCAGGGTTTGCGATTTTTTAGTTTCGCCAAAAGCGCTGATACGGGTAATCACATATCCCGGTGAATTGAAAGCGGCAACAGGAAAAATGGCTTCTCCCGGTTCATAAGGGTTTTCCGTCAGTGTTTCGATGTCTCCGGTGTTGATGTTTAACAAAACCGGATTTCGATCCGGCAGATACATCAATTCGCTGCCATGGGGCAAGTTGCGGGTGTGAGCCACGCTCAAAGGCGTCAATAAGGTGCCCGCCATTCCCACCGCTGCATAGCCGTCCAGCTCAAATATCTCACCATTCCGGTTGGCAACCAGGGCGGTGAGCAAAACTTCTTTGGCTTTATCGGGCTTTTCTGATGCCACCTGCCCTCCTTTTTTTTGGGGATGGTCACTCAAAAAATAACATAAACAAAAAAAAATTTAAACTACTGTGATATATCCCCAAATGATGATTATAATTAATGGTGATTAATTTGAAGTCGCCAACAAAAAATAGATTCATTTTGACCTAAATCAAGGAAGTATATTAATTTTCAATATAGTACTGTAAGTACGATTTTATATTAGATATTAAGGAATTATAAACATGTTGACGGAATTACAGGATTTAAAAGAATCCAATGAGTTTTTAAATTATTTGCTCGACAATATGGACTCAGCGGTCCTGATTGCCGATGAAAATCTGAAGATTCATCAATTTAACAACTCCTTTCTGGATCTTTTCGACAATGCCGCGGAATCTATCCTGGAAGCAGGGTTTGGTGAAACCGCCGGGTGCGTCAACGCCGTTTTGGAAAATAAATCCTGCGGCGAAACCTCCCAATGTGCCAACTGCCTCCTGCGCCGTTCTCTGATCCTTAACCTCACCGATAAACCACCGGTAGACAAGCAGCCGTTAAATCGAATATTTTATATCAACGGCAAACCCGTGCAAAAATATCTTCAGTTCAGCACCCGATCGATAAGCTACCAGGGGCGCAAAATGTTTTTGATCATCATTTACGATGTGACCGATATAGAGCAACAAAAAATTGTGCTGCAAAACAAGCAAAAACAGCTGGATCGGGACCTGGAATCGGCGGCGGCCATCCAGCAGAGTTTATTACCGGCCAGATCCCCGAGGATAGATAATATTCAAATCGCCTGGGAATTCGAACCCTGTGAACAAATCGGCGGAGACATATTCAACATCAGTCATATGGATGAGGGTAAAGTCGGCCTGTACATGCTGGATGTTTGCGGCCATGGCGTGCCGGCCGCTTTAATTTCGGTGGCGGTCTCCCAGTTTTTAAACAGCGGTGACGGACTTTTGGGCAATAACTGCGAGCTTGTATCTCCCGATGTTGTGTTAAACAAACTCGGCCGGGCCTTTCCGTTTGAGCGCTTTGACAGTTTCTTCAGCATTATTTGCATGACCATTGATCTTTATGAAGGGTTGCTGACCTACAGCTGTGCCGGTCATCCCCCACCGGTGTTAGTTCGCTCGGATGGGTCCATGCAAACCCTCGATTATCGTGTCCCGAGTATCGGATTTGGCTGCGAGGACCCCATTGGTCAGCAGACAATTCAATTGCAAACGGGTGACAAAATAATGCTCTATACGGACGGACTGCTGGAAAGCCGCAATACGAAGGAGGATCTTTTTGGAAAATCGCGATTTTACGACGTATTAAAAAAACACCACCATGAACCGATCCAAAAAATGGTGGACGCCTTAACCGCCGATGTTAACGAATTCCGGCACCAGACCAGGCCCGACGATGATATCAGTATTCTGGGCGTGGAGTATTGCGGAAAGGATGTAGTCCAGGAAAGTATACAAACTTAACCGAGGCTACTGACCTCATTGAAATCCTAACCCGGATAAACAGGGAAAAAACAAATAACAAATCGCAAATAACAAAAAATATCCAATGATCAAAAAGACAAATTCAAAACAAAGATAAGGATGTTAATCATCCAGCATCCAACCTTCCGCCTCAAACCTCTAACCTCCAACGGCCGCAGGCCCTATCTTACTCCGCCATAAACATCACACAGCGTGACGTTCTGCCGTCCACCTTTAAAACAAAAGGACGGTCAAGGACAGCGTGGGCCACAAAAGCGGTTTCGTTGGCAACCGGTAAGGAGCTGATCCAGTCCCAGTCCAGAAAGTCTTGCTTATCATCGGCAACCGTCACATAATTGATCCCCAGCGTGGATATGTTGTGGAAAAAGTGCGACCCCTGGGACGGCTCGGCCCTGAGTTCTGCGGAGGAGGTTTCAACCATGGCACCGATGCCGCTGATCTCAGCCCAGCTTACCGGAATCCCCAGCCA
>JAFDDW010000722.1 GCA_019310665.1 Deltaproteobacteria bacterium | reverse complement strand
TCCAGCAAACCACTGTCACGAATCTTCTGCCCGCTTTCAACAAACTTACCCAGCAGTCGAAGACAGCCTTTCATAT
This sequence comes from Deltaproteobacteria bacterium, assembly GCA_019310665.1. Taxonomy (GTDB): domain Bacteria; phylum Desulfobacterota; class Desulfobacteria; order Desulfobacterales; family JAFDCJ01; genus JAFDCJ01. Next base: position 2,667 of record JAFDDW010000722.1, on the reverse strand, counting down.
TCCAGGATTCATCTCCCATCGCCAAAGACGCAATCAATATTTGTTGCGCCTCGCTATCGACCCGGGACATCAGTTCGGAAACCTGGTCGCCTGATGTTAGGTTATATTTTAAAATCAATTCCCCGATGTGTTTAAGTGTTTCATTTTCGAAATAATTCAATACGTTCAGTTTGTCTATATCAGGTAAAATATCAGAGAATTGAAGCATCATGGCAATGATCTGTCGCTCAAAGCGGTTTCCGGTATCGACATGCCGCGGTTGCTCAATTCCGGCGCCAGATTCTGTAAACCCAATTGGGTGTCTATGGTCAGCAGAAATAATCGGCCGGTTATCCGGTGACCCGACTTTCGATACAACGCCTGTGCCACTCGATCATTTATGGCTGCCAGAGGCTCCTGCATCTCCTTTATAATATGCACTTTCCCCTCGGTGGACAAGCCGTGTTTATCAATCGCACAGTCCATTAAAAAGGTTATAATTCCCGGTGCGCGGGAGACAGCTTCCAGAAACACTTCCGGCCCTTTTTCAAATACATATGTATCCGGATCGTGGCCGGCCGGCAGCACAAGGATATGGGTGTCTGCATTTTCTTCCCGGAATACGTCCTGTCTTCGAAAATCAACGTGCTCCTTCCAGAAGGTATCAATGCACCGCTTAGCGGAACGAATACCGGCGTCATCCGAATCGTAAACCAGAACCATGCGGCCGGCAAAACGGGATAGAAGCCTGACATGGTCGGGGGTCAATGCGGTCCCGAGAGTCGCCACTGCATTCTCAATACCATGCTGATGAAGGGCCAGAACATCCAGATACCCCTCCACAATCAATACTGAATCTGAGTCTCTGCAATCCAGATACCCCTCCACAATCAATACTGAATCTGAGTCTCTGCATTTTTCTTTGGCCCGTTGAAATCCATACAGGGATCGACTCTTGTTATAAACAGGCGTTTCCGGTGAATTTAGGTATTTGGGCAAAGAATCATCCAGCACACGACCACCGAATCCAACAACCTGCAGGCTGGTATCGAAAATCGGAAAAATGATCCGATTTCGGAAACGATCATAATAGCCGCTCCCATTTTTCTTAGGTACAACAAGGCCGGATTTTTGGAGCAGCGCCGGCGATACTCTTTTATTTAAAAAATAATTTAATAGATGATCCCATCCATCTCTGGCATAACCGAGCTTAAATGCACTAATTGTCTTTAAAGATATGCCCCTCTTATCCAGATATTTTCTTGCTCCCTGACCCCCAGGGCTGTTTTCCAGGGCCTTATGAAAAAATTCCATGGCCCGGCGGTTTATATCAAAAAGGCTCTCTCTTTCGCTGATTTTCCTTTTTTGCTCTGGTGATAGTGGTCTATTCGGGATGTCGATCCCGTATCGTTTGCCAAGTCGTCTGACAGCCTCCGGAAATGAAAGCCCTTCATGTTTCATAAGGAAGCTGAAAATGTTTCCTCCGACGCCGCAACCAAAGCAGTAAAATATCTGCTTATCCGGGCTTACCGTAAATGATGGGGTTTTTTCGGAGTGAAACGGACATAGACCTAAGTGGTTTTTGCCTGTTTTTTTCAAAACCACAGCTTCTGAAACAATATCCACAATATCGGCCGCATTCTTGATTTCTGAAATTTTATCTTCAGGAATAAAAACTGCCAATAACAGCAACCTCCATTGCTATGAAACAGGCAAGACAAACATTAGCGGAAGGGTCGAGCGGAATCAATTTTGACCGATATTTTTAGTAAAAAGATCCCGCAAAATCTTTAATAACCAATAATAATTATCGACTGAGTTAAACGGGAAATCTAATTCTCCACAATGGTTTTGTCAAGAAGTTTTTTAGCCCTGCCGCGCTATGGAACAATTCAAAGACGCCACTATTTTTTGATATCCTGTTCGACTTTTTTGCGGGGCGCCCCTGATTGCACCAGCGACAATGCCTGTTTAAAATCCAGCGTTCCGCTGTATAAGGCCTTTCCTGTAATAACCCCAATGACGCCGACGGTTTCCAACGGCAACAGGTTTTGAATATCTTCGATTGTCGAGACGCCGCCAGACGCCACTACGGGTATGCTGATAGCCTCTGCCAGGCGCCGGGTCTCCTCAATATTGGGACCTGTCTGCATCCCGTCCCGGTAAATATCGGTAAAATTGATAGCGGCCACGCTGCAATCCTCAAAGCGTTTGGCCAAATCGACAGCCTGGGTATGGGTGGTTTCGGTCCAGCCTTCGATGGCCACCCGACCGTTGCGGGCATCAATACCCACAACGACCTGACCGGGAAAGCGCTTGGAGGTCTGCATCACCCATTGGGGATTTTTGAGGGCTTCCGTTCCGATAATCACCCGGCTTACGCCCATTTCCAACAGCTTTTGGACGGTTTGCTCGTTGCGGATTCCGCCCCCTAGTTGAATCGGCGTATCAACTTGGGCAATTATTGCTTTAACCGCATCGATGTTTTGCGGACGCTTCTCAAAAGCGCCGTCCAGATCAACGACATGAATCAATTTTGCGCCTAATTTTGCCCATTTTTGGGCCATCGCCGCCGGATCGTCGGAGAACACCGTTTCATCTTCCATCCGGCCCTGGAGAAGCCTGACACATTTACCATTTTTTATATCAACTGCAGGTATGATAATCATTATTTGGGAAATTTCTCGA
>JAFDDW010000721.1 GCA_019310665.1 Deltaproteobacteria bacterium | reverse complement strand
CGAAGGCGATGCCTCAAACCTCTAACCTATTACCCCAACTTCACCGACTTATTTGTCTTCTGATAGTTTCAGAATCGGCTCTAATAATCTTTTTACATAAACAATGATTCCTTTGGGCATGAAAAGAACCACCAGAATCGTCAATACGCCGTAGAGGATGAGGTGCAGTCCCTCCAGACCGCCTTTGGCGAAATAGGCCCGGGATATTTCCGACAGCGGGGTCAAAATAATGGAACCGATCACCGGCCCGAAGATCGTGCCAAGTCCCCCCACAATCGGCCGCAGAATCAGCTCGATGCTCAGTGACATACCGAACAAGCTGTTGGGATGCAGATAAAATATGTAGTTGGCATAAAACGCGCCGGCCAGAGAGGTCATAAACGCACTGATGGCAATCGCAATCATATTGTATTTAAAGGTGTTGACACCCAGGGCCTGGGCGGCTTCTTCATCTTCTCTGATGGCGACGATAAAACGGCCGACTTTGGAGACCTCGATGATACGCACAGCGATGAGCGATGCCACCATAAAACCGAGGGCTATGTAATAATAGGGCATGTTGCCCCTGAACTGGAAATTATAGAAAGAGGGGTTAAAATCCAGAAAAATGCCCGTAAAAGAACCCAGCGCTTCGATATGCGATACAGCCAGGCGTGCGAGCTCGGCAAAGGCGATGGTCATGATGACAAAGTAAACCCCTCTGAGGCCGAAGCGAAATCCTAAAAAGCCGAGAAAAAGGGCGATGGCCACCGCGATAAACCCTCCCAGAAACATGCCGATCCAGGGGGTCAACCCGATAGTCTGGGCCAGGTAGGTGGTGGCGTAAGCGCCGATGCCGATATACAGCGCATGCCCCAGGGATATGTGCCCGGTATATCCGGTAAGCACATTCCAGGACTGACCGACGTAAGCCCAGTAAAAGATCATGATAAAGATACCCAGGGCGTAATTGTCCAGGAAAAGGGGAAGCAGCATCAGAATTACAAAAACAGCGGCCAGCAGCAGGTAGAGTCGTTTCATTTTTTCCCCCCCAAAAGCCCCTGGGGACGGAAAAGCATGATGATGATTAAGATGCTGAAACTGACCGCATGTTTAAGGGTGGCCGGCAGGAACAGGGTCGACACGGATTCGGCGATACCGAGAATTAAACCTCCCACCAGGGCCCCGATTAGATTGCCCATGCCGCCTAAGATAACCACGATAAAGGCGGTTAAGGTGAAATCATGTCCCAGATGGGGTGAAAGCGGCATCAACGGCAACAGCAATACTCCGGCAGCCGCCGTGGTGGCGGCACCCAGGGCAAAGGCGGTGTTGTTTATTCGATTGACATTGATCCCGACCACAATGGCGCCGGTCCGATTGTCGGATGCGGCCCGGATACACTTGCCGATGTTGGTTTTTTTCAAAAAAATAAATATCAGGAAGGTAATTACAATCGCCAGCCCAAAGGCGATCAGGCGTGAGACATCGATCATGACGGGTCCCATCCACAGGGTTTCAAGTCCCAGGGCCGTCTGGGGGCTGCGGTAATCCGGCCCCCAGAGCAGGAGAGCGAGATTTTCTAGAACCAGGCCCATCGACACCAGCGGAAGCACCTGCATGGCCTCGGGGTAATCCGGCCTCGGGGTAATCCAGAATGCGATTGACCACCGTAGCTTGAATCAGATATCCCAGCACAAAAATAACCGCGGCCACGATCACCAGGGACAAGTAGGGGTCAATGCCCAGCAGGACGAAAATCCAGTAGGAGACGTACATCGCCATGACCATTATCTGGCCGTGGGCAAAATTGATGACCCCCATGACCCCAAAAATCAGGGAGAGACCCAGGGCAATCAAGCCGTAGATCCCTCCCAATAAAACTCCCTGGATCGTCAGCTGCAGCGCAAGGTTTGAATCCATACCTGTTACCGTTTCCAGAGCTGAGGTGCCGGAAATACGATGTTATCGGACTGGGCAAACTCTTTAGGTGCCACTATTTTGACCCTCTTGAGCGGGTCGGCATCCGGTTGCACCTGAATCAGAGCGGTCAAAGCACCTGTGTTGTCGCCTTTTTCGTTAAACTGAATGGCACCGCCTACCACCGGGTGATTTTTAAAATTCGTCTGGCGGGTTGCCGCCAGGATCTTTTCCGGATCGGTGGAGCCGGCCCGCTCCAGGATATCGGCGATGACCAAAACACCGGTGTAAGCATAGGCGCTGTTAGTGTCCAGGTAGCGGTTATGGGCTTTTAGGAAGGCCGCATTGGCCTGTTTGTAAACTGAATTGGACGGGTTAATCCAGGGCACGTTGACCATGACGGAATAAATCAACTTACCCAGATCTTTAATGACATCCGGTTCATACCAGCCGGGGGAGCCGGGACCATAAATACCCATCAATTCGACCCGCTGTTTATACAGCTCCCTGGTCAGGAGGATACCGTCACCGGGACGTGAGACCGGGAAAAGAATGTCGGGTTTGGCGGCTTTAATCCGGGCCACTTCAGCCGACAGGTCATGAATTCCCAGTGGATATTGGATCCGGTCGACAATTTCAATGGGCAATCCCGATTTTTCCATAAATTTGACAAATCCGCCCGACATGCCTTTACCGAAGGCATCAGCGGTGTTGGTTACCACCGCGCGTTTGGGCATCACCCCTTTCATATCGGTGACCATTTTCAGGTATTTCACGGCCCCGTTGAGCAGGCCCGAGACGGTAATAAATACCCGGAAGGTATATTTTTTACCTTTGCCGGTAACCTTATCCAGGGCGGCCACGTCCATAATAAAGGGCACCTGCCGTTGTTCGCAAAGGGTGGAAATTGCCATGGCCACACCGCTCTGAAAAGGACCGGTCAGCACCTTGGCACCGGCGTTTATCACACGATCGGCTTCCGAACGGCCTACCTCGGGTTTGCTCTCACTGTCTCCCAAAAGCAGCTCAAGTTTGGCACCGCCCATGGATTTGATACCGCCCTTGGCGTTAATGTAGTCCACCGCCAGTTGGTTGCCGCGGCGCTGGCCCACACCGATGACGGCCAGCGGTCCGGTGGCCGGCTGGACGGATCCGATTTTTATGGTCGGGGGCGCCGCCCGCAGCAGCTTGGGAACCCCGAAAGATGAAGCTGCGACACCCAGACCGATCATTCCGGAAGTTTTTATAAACGTTCGACGATCCATGCCTTTGTTTTTTGGTTGTTTCATAATCAGTTCCTCCTTTTTTGGTAGTTTTTGCCTGAACACTGAATCAAAATTCCGGAGGCAATGCCGGTATTTATCCCCCGGTTCAAATTGCCAGCAGGTTTGCGGCGATAATCGCCCCGGGTGTGGCGATTTATCTGAATGTGATTCATATTTTACGCAAGTATTATTTAGTATAGAGTCTTTTTTATGAAGTCAAGAATTAATCTGTGTTTGCAGTTACGAGGTATAATCAAATGGGTTCTCATTTCGAATATCCTATT
>JAFDDW010000001.1 GCA_019310665.1 Deltaproteobacteria bacterium | reverse complement strand
AAAAGACTGAGCAAAGCGATTCCACCCTTCGACATTCTGCGGTTCGATATTCGATATTCTGCGGTTCGCTGTTCCAACTATGTGTAGTTTCATATGAGGTGTCAGGATAGGAGATTTAACGATTTGGGATTCAGGTCTTTTAAATCTGAAATCCGAAATCTAAAATCCCAAATCGAAGAACTCGCAACCCTAACCCGTAACACGCAACCCGTAACGCGTAACTCGTAACGCGTAACTCGCAACCCGTAACTCGAATCATGAAACCTTTTGATCTGCTAAATGCGCCCCTTGAAGGCAGCAGTTTAATAGAAGCCAGCGCCGGTACGGGAAAGACTTACAATATTGAAGGTCTTTTTATTCGACTGATCCTGGAAATGCAACTGCAGGTCGATCAAATCCTGGTCCTGACATTTACCAACGCCGCCACCGAAGAGCTTAAAGACCGGATTCGAAACAAACTGGTAGAAGCTAAGGATGCTTTTGCCGCCGGTGGCAGCGATGATGCCCTTATCGATTCTCTGGTAAAAACATCCCCCGACCCTAAAGCGGCGGGCCTGCGAATACATGAAACCCTTATTGAGTTCGATCGAGCAGCTATCTTTACCATTCATGGCTTTTGCCAGCGCATTATTCATGAGAATGCCTTTGAAACCAACAATTTATTCGACACGGAACTGGTCTCAAACCAGACCCGTCTGATTCAGGAAGTCGTTGATGATTTTTGGAGAAATACCTTTTATTCCGCACCGCTGGAATTGATCAGTTTTGCGCTGAATCGGATTAAAGGCCCGGAATATTTTCTAAGGTTGCTGGAGAAAATAAAAACGCCGGATATAAAAATAGTTCCCGAGTTCTCTGAACCGGTCCTGGAAACGCTCCAGCCCTTTCGGGTTGTGCTGGATGAAGTAAGGAAGGCCTGGTCTTCCACCCGGGAAGCTGTCATCCAGGCCTTGATGGATCCGGCCCTGAAGGCCAACATCTATGGTCGCCTGGAAGCCGGCGCCGATCACCGGGAGATAACCGGAAGAGAACTAAAAGTAATTGCACTGGCACAAGCCATGGATCATCTGACCCACCCCCAAAGTATCGGATTTCCCCTCTTTGATAATTTCGAAAGATTCACGGCTGCCAAATTGACCCGATCAACCAAAAAAAATCACCGCCCACCCGATCACGACTTTTTTGATCTCTGTGACACCGCCTTCACCCGGGGAGAATTACTGAAGGTTGAAATGGAACGATATTTAATATTTCTGAAAGCCAGACTGTTTGATTTTGCCGCCTCAGCACTTCGAAAAAAGAAAAAGGAAAAAAACATCCAGTATTTTGATGATCTTTTGATCGCAGTACGTAATGCGCTGAATACAAAAAATGACCGGCATCTGGCCGATTCTATTCGGCAACGATACAAGGCCGCCCTGGTGGATGAATTTCAAGATACCGACAGCATCCAGTATGATATTTTAACCCGTCTTTTCTCTCACAGCGATAGCCTGCTGTTTATGATCGGCGATCCCAAGCAATCCATTTACAGTTTCCGGGGAGCAGACATCTTCTCTTATATGAAGGCTGCCCGCAGCACCGAATCTAAATTTACCCTGGTTGAAAACTGGCGCTCTGAGCCGAGTTTAATTACGGCCGTTAACACCCTGTTTTCCGGCGTGAAAGCCCCCTTTGTTTTCGATGAAATCCCCTTTGAAACGGGCAAGCCGGCCCGGCAGCCTTCAGGGCCTGCAAAATTTAAAGGCCCCCCATTTATTCTTTGGTATTTGGATTCCGAAGAATTCGCGGCCACCGGAAAACCCATCAACAAGCCCCAGGCGACCCGGCTGATAGCCGATGCTGTGGGTGGCGAAATTTGTCGTCTGTTATCAGAATCGACACCGGTTGCGCCCGGTGAAATTGCCGTTTTGGTCCGCAAGAATAAACAGGCTCAGCTGATAAAAGACACCCTGACCGCCCGAAATGTTCCATCGGTTCTGTATACCTCGGCCAACATTTTCGATTCCCGCGAAACCATGGAAATTGAACACGTATTGAATTCTATCGCCCACCCGACCGACATTTCCCTTCTGAAGGCCGCTTTGGCCACAGAAATTATGGGAATCCACGCCCAAGACCTGGTTTCCGGTGATCTGGAATCCCGCTGGTGGGAAATCCTGCTGGTCCGGTTCAGAGAATATTTTCAAATATGGGACCAACAGGGATTTATTCGCATGTTACGCTTATTTTTAGTCCGTGAGAAGGTAAAGGAGCGGCTTTTAAGTTTTCCGGACGGTGAACGGCGTCTCACCAATGTCATGCATCTGGCCGAATTACTTCACCGGCAATCAGTAGATAAAAAGACCGGTTTCGCCGGCTTATTGAAATGGTTGGCCGAACAGCGTGACCCGATGACGCCGCGGCTTGAAGAAAATCAACTACGCCTGGAAAGCGACGAAAAAGCCGTAAAGATTGTTACCATCCATAAAAGCAAAGGATTAGAGTATCCGGTGGTGTTTTGTCCCTTCGGATGGGAAGGCTCTTTGATAAACGACCCGGAATTTACTTTCCATGACATCACCGATGATCTTCAGTTGACCTTTGATTTGGGCTCGGATGCGCGCAATCAAAATTTAGCCCTGGCTAGAAACGAGCTTTTATCTGAAAATTTAAGACTTCTTTACGTGGCCCTGACCCGGGCCAAACAAAGATGTTATCTTGCCTGGGGACACATCAACACCGCTGAGACATCCGCCCTGGCCTACCTGCTGCACGGTGGGACCGACCCAACCGCCGAATTTCCGGCAGAGGATCAGGTTCTCCTCTTAAAAAAACGCTTGAAGGACAAGACCAAGGCCGAGCTTGGTGAAGATATACGACAACTAACTGCAAGGTCCCAAAACAGCATTGCGGTTGTTCGGTTACCCCTGTCAACCGGTCCGGATAAGGGTTTTATGAAAGGGCAGGAATCAAAAGAAAGGCTTATCTGTCGCAAATTTGCCGGAAAAATAGATCGTTCCTGGAGAATTGCAAGTTACTCTTACCTGGTATCCACCGGTGATTCGGATGTGGATCAACCGGATCGCGATGCGGTACCAATTACGCAAGCGTTAAGGGAGCTGTCGCCGCCCGATGAATGGGTGCCGGCGCTTGATCATGATGACGTCTCGGTTTTTTCTTTCCCCCGCGGAGCCCGGGCCGGCAATTTTTTTCATGACATCTTTGAGCATTATGATTTTACTGCCGACAATTCAAATCATCTGGAACAGCTGGCTGCCAACAAACTAAAGCAATACGGATATGAGTCCAGGTGGCTGAAAACCGTTTGCCTGGCAATATCAAGGGTAGTTTCGGTTTCATTACAGGCGGATGTCGGGCAATTTAGATTGTCGTCATTGGCACCCCAAGACCGAATTAATGAGATGGAATTTTATTTTCCGCTAAATCCCGTGACACCCCGGATTCTTCAAGGCGCATTTAAAAAATTCAGCCGCAGCCCAATGTTTGAAAATATTCCCGCCCGACTTGAAAAACTTAGCTTTGCCCCCACCCTGGGTTTCATGAAAGGCTATATCGACATGGTGTTTCAGCATCAGGGGCGCTTTTATCTGCTTGACTGGAAATCGAATCATCTTGGATCGACCCTCGAGCACTACAACCAGGCAGCCCTTTGGAAATCCATGGGAGCTAATTACTACACCCTGCAATACCACATTTACACCCTGGCTCTGCACCAGTATTTACGACTCCAGAAACCGGATTATCGTTATGAGGATGATTTCGGCGGTGTTTTTTACATATTCATCAGAGGGGTGGATGACACCCGGGGACCGGAACACGGCATCTTCTATGACCGGCCCGATCCGGATCTTATTCATGCCCTGGGCCGAACCTTTATACCGGGATACGAATAGACGGGTTGCGCGTTACGGGTTACGGGTTGCGGGGTACGGGTTGCACGTTGCGGGGTGCGCGTTTCGGGTTGCGCGTTGCGGGGTACGGGTTGCGCGTTACGGGTTGCGGGGTACGCGTTACGCGTTGCGCGTTGCGGGGTACGGGTTGCGGGTTACGGGGTATGGGCTTTAACGGATTGAAGAATTACGAATGACGAATGCCGAATTAAGGAAGTCGCTTCGCTCCGTTTTTTTTAGGTCATTTTAAAATCGATCTGCCGCAGTCCGCCGGAGGCGGATTAAATATTCAATATTCATTCGACAATATTCAATCATTACCATGACAAAAGGGAACTTACAAAACATCAAATCCAACTTCAATACTAGCGGTATATTCTCTGAACTGGATATTCATTTTGCCCGATTTATTCAGCGCTTCTCAGTTGACCGGGAAGCGGATATATTTATAGGCGCAGCACTGGTCAGCCGTGCGACAGCAAAGGGCGACATTTGCCTCAAGCTGGATGCCATGGCCGAAACCGTTCTTTTTGACAAACAGGAAGGCCTGGATCCGGTCATTTGCCCACCGGTCGACAAATGGCGCCAAAAGCTCTTTGCGAGCCCAGCCGTGGGCAAACCCGGTGAGAGGTGCCCACTGATCCTTGATGATCAAAACAGGTTGTATCTCTACCGTTATTGGGAGTACGAAGCAAAACTGTCTGACGCCATCCGGCAGAGGGTAAAAGGGGAGCTGGCGGAATATAATTTTAAAAAATTTAAACCATGCCTCGACCGGCTGTTTCCGGATAACGGCCAAGGTATCGACTGGCAGAAAGTCGCCGCCGTCATTGCCGTCTTAAAGCGATTCAGTGTCATCACCGGCGGACCTGGAAGCGGTAAGACTTACACCATTGCCGGCATTCTGGCACTCCTATTGGAGTGTACCCAACAGGCCCGACTGGATATTTGCCTGACCGCCCCCACCGGGAAGGCGGCCGCCAGACTCGGTGAATCCATCATACAGGCCAAAGAACATCTCGCTTGCAGCAATCATATAAAAGGCGCCATACCCGCTGAAGTATTTACCATCCACCGTTTGTTAAAACCCATAACGGGCACGCCTTATTTCCGTTACAACAGTGACAATCCCCTGCCGGCCGATGTGGTCGTGGTGGATGAAGCCTCCATGGTGGATTTGGCCTTAATGTCAAAACTTTTACAGGCTGTTGCTCCGGATGCGCGGCTTTTGCTCGTGGGCGACAAAGATCAGCTGGCATCGGTTGAAGCCGGATCTGTATTGGGTGACATTTGTGACCGTCAGGTCATACACGGCTTTTCAAAGGGTTTTCTTAAAAAAATTGAGGATTATACCGGTACAGCAATGGATTATAGCGCCCCGATGTCCAAAGAGGGCTCGGGTTTGCAGGATTGCATTTGCGTATTGAAAAAAAGTTATCGATTCTCCACCCAAAGCGGCATCGGGGCAATCAGCCGGGCAATCAATCTCGGCGATGTCGAATCATCCCTGGCCCTGTTGAAAAGCCTTACGGAAAAAGCCGTCGAGTGGATTGAACTCCGCTCACCTGGCAGTATGGGCGCTGAACTTGCCCGAATGGTAATAGAGGGATATAGAAAATATTTGAAAATAAATGATCCCGTATTAGCCATGGAGGCATTTAATGAGTTCAAAATCCTGTGCGCACTTAAAATTGGACCATTCGGTGTAAATGCGGTTAACCATCTGGCCGAGCAAGTCCTTCGTCGGGAGAATTTAATTTTAAACGATCCTTTGGCACGTTATCCGTGGTACAAAGGCCGGCCGGTGCTGATAACCCGCAATGATTACAATCTCGGCCTTTTCAATGGGGATATCGGCATCACGCTGCCGGACCCCGACACATTGGATGACAAACTGCATGTTTATTTCCCGGATGCCGCCGGAGGTTTTAGACGGTTTCTGCCCCATAGGCTTCCCGAGCATGAAACTGTCTTTGCCATGACGGTGCACAAAAGCCAGGGATCGGAATTTGATCATGTAATCCTTATTCTGCCGGATAAGGATTACCCGCTGTTGACCCGGGAGTTGATTTATACCGGATTGACACGAGCCAGAAAAATGGTCTCTATCTGGGGAACTGAATCTGTGTTCAAGACCGCTATCGTGCGAAAAATTGAACGCACATCAGGGTTGCGCGATGCGTTGTGGAGATGAAAGGTTCAGAATGGAGCGATAACGATGATAAGAACAGTTATTCGAGGAACCGGGCGTTATCTTCCGCCGCGATTGGTGACCAATGACGATTTATTCCAGTGGATGGAAACTTCAGATGAATGGATCCGGCAGCGATCAGGCCAATCTGCGCATCAATCAGTTTTTCCAGAAATCCATGAAATTACCGGAAGGCAAGGTGTTCAACAACATCCAGCGATACGGCAATACCACCGCGGCCAGTATCCCCATCGCGCTGGATGAAGCCATCGAGATGAACCTCATCGGCGCTGGCAGCACGGTCTTATTTCTGGGACTGGGTTCCGGATTGACCTGGGGAGCCGTGATTTCAAGATTGGTCGGTTAGGGCTGTTAAAGCGAAAATTCGAAGCACGAAACTCGAAATACGAAACAAATTCTAAATTCGAATGTTTCAATGTTTAAAATATATTGAAGTTGACAGTTAGAAATCCTCGCCCTGATACAAAGGCGCGCTCAGCGTTTCGAATTTCGGTCATTTGATATTCGAATTTGTTTCGGATTTCGAAATTCGGATTTCGGATTTGATTTTGATATAGGACGCATAAAAATAATTTATAGATCCAAAAAAGTGGCGGGCTATTTACGCCGGGTGCAGGACACGGCCTCGGATAAGATTGTGTGGATTTTGTCCAGAAGGTTGCAATTGTCGGCACATTTGGGAAAAATCTTTTTCAGGACACATTTCTTGCAGGGACTCTTTACAAGATATCCGATTTCAAAATCGTATTTAAATTTAAAATTTTTTTTAGCCATTAGACTATTCGTTTTGTTTCCGCCTCAGAAAGAAGATTCGGATTCCATATTTATATTTTGTTATCAACAACAAAAAAAATATAAAAAACTTTTTCATATTTTTTCGCCAAACGCCAAACGAAAGATAGGATCCTTACCACAAGATTAATCATCTCACAAGTCTATAACTTTTTTAAAAATCGATTATATTCGACCATTTTAGCAAATGATTTTACCGCTCGTTCCGGGGTCGGATAAAATACGCCTTTCAATTTGCTGCCGGCCACCCGGTAAAGGGTTTGATTCTTCTCGTCCGGCAACAGGCTGACCCCGAAGATCGGTTTTTTGAACTTTTCCATCAATTTGACAATATGCTCGATATACTCCTTTTCAAACTTGAGAAACTGTTGATTCAACTGATCAATAAAGTCTTGATCATATTGGGGATCTGACTTTAGCACCGATTGGCCAAATCTTTTAACCATGATCCGCCGCCCCATTATGCCGAGATTGATGACGGCGTCGCAGCCGTCCCACTTTACAAGTTCCTCTATGGCTGTTATCGGAATGGAGGGATCGCGATCGCCAACCAGGTCGATGGGATTCGATCGGCTCCAATAGGCCGGCAGCATCCGGTCCATTTTGGCAATCAGTTTCGAAGAAAGTTCAGGTACCTCCAGGTCATATTCCGCACATAAATCGGCAGTGACTACTCCCCATCCGCCACCCAGGGTCACGATGGCAGCACGTTTGCCATCGGGTAAGGGCAGCGAGGAGAAGGCGGCTGCTAAATCGAGAAGATCCATCGGTTTCTGGGCCATTACAATACCGGCCTGTCGGCAAGCGGCCTCAAATATTTTAATATCGGATGTCATGGCACCCGTATGACTGGCCGCAGCACGGTTGCCGGCGGCGCTTCTGCCCCCCTTCAAAAGCACGATCGGTTTCTTTTTTCCGACCCGGCGGGCACTGTTGAAAAAGCGCCGGCCATTTTTAACGCTTTCAACATAAAGAATCACCGTGCGGGTGAGGGTGTCCACTTCAAAGCCATCCAGATAATCTTCGATGGTCATCATGGCCTCATTGCCTGATCCGCAAAATGCCCGGATGCCGATACCCTGCTGTTCGGCAAAGGCCAGCAGCTGAATTCCCATATTCCCGGATTGGGCAACCATTGCCGTGGAACCGGGCAAGGGCATTACCGGAGAACCCGTGCAATACAATTTATTGTGGGGATTGCATATGCCCATGGTGTTGGGCCCCAGCACCAAAACATTTGCCTCCTGAGCTGCTTTGACCAACTGATCTTCCAGATCCTTGCCGCGCATTCCGATTTCTCCAAAACCGGATGTAATCAGCAGCATATTTCGAATCCCTTTTTTGCGGAATTCAGGTATGAGATCCAACACCTTATCGGCCGGGATGGTGACAGCCGCTAAACCAATCTTTCCCGGTATCTCGGCCACGGATCGAAAGACTTTTCTACCCGCGATGGTGCCGCCTTTGGGGTTAACCGGGTAAATTGGACCCTCATAACCGCCGCTGATGGTATTGGCCATCAGGGTGTGGCCCCATTTTCCTATCTGAGCGGAAGCACCTACTATGGCGACGCTTTTGGGATAAAAAAGCGAGCCGATGGCATCCGGAGCCAGGGGCGGAAGGAATTCGGTTTCGACAGGGCGTCCGCCGGTGACCACCAGAGCATCCACCGCTACCACCCGACCTTCCGGGGTAACCAGCAAGGGATTAATATCAATTTCGGAAATCTCCGGATGCGCTTCAGCGATACGGGATAATCCCAGCAAGGTTTGAATCAGTTCATCTCGCCGAACAGCTTTTTCCCCCCTGATATTGCCAAGCAGGGCATTGCCCTGAATTTCCTCGAGCATTTCAGCAGCATCGATTTCGCTCAGCGGTGCCAGACGAAAAACAACATCCGCAAAGGCTTCGGTGAACACCCCGCCGACACCGAACATAATCACCGGGCCGAATTGCCGGTCCTGAAATAATCCGGCCACAAATTCCCGCCGGCCTTTAATCTGGGGCTGGATCAGAAAACCATCCAGGTCATTTGAGGCCTCCGCCACGATTGAGCGAACAGCGTTTTCGACGGCTTGAGAGTCCAAGAGATTGAGATGCACCAGGCCGCGGTCTGTTTTGTGCAGCAGGTTTGCACCCATGCCTTTGAGCACTACCGGAAATCCGATTTTACGGGCGGCGGCAACCACCTCCATTCGCTGGTGGACAAATAGTTCGGGCACCAGGGCAATATCGAATTTTTCAAGCAGCCCTTTGACTTCATTATTACTTAGAGCGGTCTTTTTATATTTTTCTGAATCTTGGTGCAAGCTATTAACTCCCATCTATAGTAATTGTAATAGATTAGCCACTAAGGCACTAAACCCGGATAAGCCGGAAATAACAAATTATTATTCTATTGATGCCTTGATATATTTTATCAGCGTTAAAGCATAACCATTTGCATTGGTTTTGCCAAGGATTTATTAATTCCAAAATTTTTCCTCTTGCTTTGGCTAAAAATGAACTTCCCCGCGGCAAGCACGGGGTATCAATGAAGGATAAATTCAATCCTAACTCAGCAAGCTGCGGGGAATTAAACCCGGCAGATTTCGCATTCTCCACCTCACATTCATTATAATCTGTGTAATCTGCGAAATCTGTGGATTAAATCTTGACTTTACATTTGCCATGTGACAATTATATTATGCAGTATGGCAACAACATTGGAGGAAACCGCTATGCAAGGTACATCAATTGGGATTCATCCCAGGGATTTGAATGATCTGATCGGAAAACTAAAACACGGGTTGCCCGTTGGATCCTTTGACCGTCTGCGAGAAAGACTCGATGTGCCGGAGAAAATGCTGGCGTCAACGGTAAACATCGCTTACCGGACGCTGAGTCGTCGCAAAAAAGAAGGCCGATTTAAAACGGATGAATCCGAGCGGGTTTTACGCATCGCCAAGCTTTATGAAAAAGCTTTGGATGTATTGGAAGATGACGAAATTACCCGGCAGTGGTTTAAGATGCCGGCAAAAGCACTGGGAGGTAAAACACCACTAGAATACGCTGATACTGAACCTGGAGCGCAGGAAGTTGAGGATCTTCTGGTTCGGATTGAATACGGGGTGTTTTCTTAATGATCCGGGCTTGGCGACTCATTAAAACCGAACATGCCGATGATGCTTTTGCCGGTGAGGGAGCCAGACGCGGAGGTGGTCGGTGGAACAGCAAGGGTGTTCGTGTTGTTTATACTTCCGGATCGCTTTCATTGGCAACCCTTGAGGTGATGGTACATACTCATTTTTACAGTGCATTGAAATATTATGTCTGTATTCCTATCGATTTTGATCCCAGTTTATCACAGTTGATTACGATAAAGGATTTGCCCGATAACTGGAAGGCCGACCCAATCCCGCAGTCAGTCAAAAAAGTGGGTGATCGATGGATTCAAAATCAAGAATCGGTCATTTTGAAGGTTCCCAGCGCCATCATTCCGGTTGAATACAACTATCTCATCAATCCATCGCACCCTGACTTTGAAAAAGTTGTTATCCATTTACCACAGAAATTTGCTTTTGATCCTAGGCTGTTACCCTAACCCGGACAAGCCGGAATTGAATATTGACGATTGTTGAAACAGGAAGTGTCCAATTATTTTGCAAATATGGGATAAATCCATATTTACAACTACTTAACCAATCAACTAATCAACCAATCAACGATATCTGAAAATCAATTAAATTTGTGAGGAAAATTTAATGCGAACCGGAATAGGATATGATGTCCATCGACTGGTGACGGGACGCAAACTCATACTCGGCGGTATCGAGATTCCCTTTGAAAAAGGGTTGCTGGGACATTCGGACGCAGACGTCCTGGTGCATGCCGTGTGTGATGCCCTGCTGGGTTCGGTCGGACTGGGTGATATCGGCCTTCATTTTCCGGATACCGATCCTAAATACCAAGACATATCCAGTTTAACGCTTCTTGCCCAAACCAACGCCATGGTGCGCAAAAAGGGTTTTGTCATCTGCAACATCGACACCATTGTTTTTGCAGAAGCCCCAAAAATTGGTCCTTATCGAGAATCCATGCAGAAAAATCTGGCCCGCGCGGTTGAAGTTAACCCCCGTTGCATTAATATTAAGGCCACCACAACCGAAGGACTTGGAATCATCGGCCAAGGAGAGGGGATCGGTGCCATGAGTGTGGTTTTGGTCGAGTGATACCGGTTAGTATCCTTCCTCTCTATTCTCCTTTCAGGAAACATCCGGATTCGTTCCGACTTTTTCTGAAACCTTAAACTAGCAATGTAATGTATTTTAAGAGCCATAATAGCTAAAAATTTTGCGGAAATTAAACTAAATGATAACTGAGTTATGTCTGAATTTGAATTTATATCCAATTTTGAACCTACCGGTGACCAACCCCAGGCAATTGCAAAATTATGTCAAAATCTACTGAAGGGAAAACGCCATAACGTCCTTCTGGGGGTGACCGGTTCCGGCAAAACATTTACCATGGCCCATGTTATCGCCAGGTTAAATAAGCCCACCCTGGTCCTTGCCCCCAATAAGACCCTTGCAGCTCAGCTTTACAGCGAATTCAAACAGCTTTTTCCGAATAATGCCGTTGAATATTTTGTCAGCTACTATGACTACTATCAACCGGAAGCCTATATCCCTTCCAGTGACACTTACATTCAAAAAGATTCGTCAATTAACGAAATGATCGACAAACTGCGGCATTCAGCCACTCGCTCGGTATTGTCCCGCAGAGATATAGTCGTCGTCGCAAGTGTTTCCTGTATCTTCGGACTGGGTGCACCCGAAGATTACCTGGGCATGCGGATTGACATTGAAAGCGATATGGAGTTAGGGCGGGATGCACTTCTATTCAACCTGGTGGCCATGCAGTATGAGCGCAATGATATCGACTTTCATCGGGGTGTATTCAGAGTCAGAGGCGACCGGGTGGAAATTTTCCCGGCTTACGAAGAAGACAAAGCAATCCGTATTGACTTTTTCGGAGACCAGGTCGAAGCCATTTCAGAAATCGATGCCCTGCGTGGCAAAGTCACCAAACGGCTGAAACAGGCCGCCATTTTTCCGGCCAGCCATTATGTCACCCAGAAGACAACCCTGAAAAAGGCCATGACTTCCATTATCGAGGAGCTGAAAGATCGAATGGAATACTTTCGCAATGAAGACAAACTGATAGAAGTTCAGCGAATTGAAGAACGCACCCAATTCGATCTGGAAATGATCCAGGAGCTTGGGTACTGCAATGGAATTGAAAATTATTCTCGTCATCTGACAGGACGAAAGCCCGGTGATCCGCCGCCGACCCTTCTGGAGTATTTCCCGGATGATTTTCTGTTGTTCATCGATGAAAGCCACATCGCCGTACCGCAGTTGCGGGGGATGTATCGGGGTGATCGATCCCGCAAACAAACCCTGGTTGAATATGGCTTTCGTTTGCCTTCCGCTCTGGATAATCGCCCGCTGAAATTCGAAGAAAGCGAAGCGCGAATGTCTCAGGTGATATATGCTTCAGCCACACCGGCGGAATATGAACTTTCAAAGGCCAAGAGGGCCAAAGTCGAATTGATCGTGAGGCCCACCGGATTGATTGATCCGCTAATCCATGTTCGCAGTGCCAAGAATCAGGTGGACGATCTGCTTGAAGAAATCTTAATTCACCAGAAGCGCAATGAAAGAGTACTGGTGACCACCCTGACAAAACGAATGGCGGAGGATCTGGCCGAATACTACTCGGATCTGGGGATCAAGGTTCGCTATCTTCACTCCGACATCAACACCCTTGAACGCATGGACATTATCAGAGACCTGAGAATGGGCAAATTTGACGTGTTGGTGGGGATCAACCTGCTGCGCGAAGGCCTTGATATACCCGAAGTTTCTCTGGTGGCGATCCTGGACGCAGACAAAGAGGGATTCCTGCGGTCAGCGCGGTCATTAATTCAAACCTGTGGTCGCACGGCCAGAAACGTCCGGGGCCAAGTCATTATGTATGCGGATCGAGTGACGCGATCGATGCAGCAATCAATTGATGAAACCAATCGCCGCCGAAAAATTCAGCAGGCCTATAATCAGAAACATGGTATCACTCCTAAAACCATTCAAAAAGAAATTACCCAAATCTTTAATTTCGGAAATGAGCAGGAAGACACCGGCCGCGATCATGTGGCGGAAGCAATCACAGCATACAAGTCCCTGGATGATATTGATGCGGCCGTAAAATCCCTGGAAAAACAAATGCACCAGTCCGTAAAAGATCTTGAGTTTGAGAAAGCCGCAGATTTAAGAGACCAGATCAGAGCACTACAAAAGTTAATCGTATTAGAAGTATAGTTAGTTGGAAAAAAAGGTTTCAGGTGTCAAGATAAAGGGTTCAAAGGTTCAGGGTTCACCGTTCAGGGTTACTGTTTTTAAACGCTTAACGGCGAGAACTTTTCAACCTCTGAACCCTGAACCTGGTTGAACCTCTGGACACTGACACCTGACACCTATAATCTTTCTTATCTTAAAGTCCCCTATGACTCCAAAAATTGATATCCGACAAAAACTGAGCAGAGTTTCCGATGAGCCCGGTGTCTATTTGATGAAAGATGCCTCCGGAATGGTGATCTATATCGGCAAGGCCAGAAATTTGAAGAAACGGTTGGCCTCCTATTATAAGAATACAGGACACCGGGACATAAAAGCCGGCATCCTGGTGGATAAAATAAATGACATAGAGACCATCATCACCCGCACGGAAAAAGAAGCACTCATTCTCGAATCCAATCTCATCAAAAAGCACAAGCCGCGCTACAATGTCATACTAAAAGATGATAAACGCTATCCTTCGCTGCGGATTGATCTGAAAGAAAAATATCCCAATTTTTCTATCGTAAGAAAAATAGGTCTTGACGATGCCTTGTATTTCGGACCGTTTGCATCGGCCCATGCGGTGCGCGAAACTCTGCGAACCATCAACAAAACATTTAAACTGCGCAAATGTAAGGCCAAAGATTTCAAAACCAGGACCCGTCCCTGCCTCCATTGCCAGATGGAAGGATGCCTGGCACCGTGCTGTCTCGATGTGGATCCCGTGGTGTATCATGAACAGGTCAACGAAGCCATCATGTTTTTAAAGGGGCGAACGCCGGATCTTATTCGAAAAGTTAAAGAACAGATGGCGGCTGCCGCCCGCATCCAGGAATTTGAGAAAGCAGCGAGACTGAGAGACAAGATATTTTTCCTGGAGCGAACCATTGAAAAACAGATTGCCGTCACGACTGATTTTAAAGACCGGGATGTATTTGCCACTGCCCGGTCCCCGGAATTCGCGGTGGTCACGGTCTTATCCGTGCGCAATGGTTTTCTCACCGGAACCCGGCACTACAGCTTTTCAGATACCATAGCCACAGAAGAAGAAATGCTGGCCGCCTTTATCAGGCAGTATTATGAACGCCATCCGTTTGTGCCGGATCAATTGCTGACCTCTATCGAATTGGAAGATACCCGGCTAACCGAAGAATGGTTGCAGGATGTTAAAAAGAAAAAGATCCGCATCAATTATCCAAAACGCGGAGAAAAAGTACAACTGGCAAAATTAGCGGCCCACAATGCGGAAAACGAATTAAAAAATGTCATCGCTTCACATTCGGCTGAAATGGATCTTCTATTGCGACTCCAAAAGAAACTCAAAATGAACCAATTGCCCGAAAGGATTGAATGTTTTGACAATTCAAATATTTCCGGGACCGAACCGGTGGCGGCGATGGTCGTGTTTGAAAATGCCCGGCCCAAGAAATCCCTTTATCGCCGATACAGAATCAAAACGGTTGACGGGCATGATGACTATGCCTATATGGACGAGGTGCTAAAACGGCGTTTCGGCAAAGGCGACAAATCGAAACAGTATCCGGATCTGTTAATGGTCGATGGGGGCAAAGGACAGCTTAATATTGCTCTGGCGGTTATCCGAGACGTGGGGCTTGAGCGCGAGTTCGATATTATCGGCATTGCCAAAAAGGATGAAAAAAAAGGCGAGAGCCGGGACAAAATTTTTAAACCGGGCAGGGCCAATCCTTTAGGATTTGGCAGGGAAGGGGAGCTTCTTCTATTTTTACAGCGTATCCGGGACGAAGCCCATCGCTTTGCAATTTCGTTTCATCGCAGCCGGCGTGGCAAGATATCGCTGCAATCGGCCTTGGACACCATTCCAGGTGTCGGCCAAAAAAGAAAAGCCACCTTGCTTAAACATTTTAAGACCATAAAAAATATCCGGGCAGCAGATCTCGACGAGATCCGCTCACTGCCCGGATTTAATCGCCGCGCAGCGAAATCAGTAATAGAAGCGCTGTCTACAAAATAGGTTTCAGGGCCCAGAGGTTCAGAGGTTCAGGGTTCAGAGGTTCAAAGGTTAGAGATTGACGGCAAATGAGAACGGATATTTCTTGCTCTACAGTGTGTTAAACTCGTTATGTAAATCTTTGTAGCCCTTGCTCATTCAGGGTAAAATACATGAGAATAGATGAATTTGAAAATGTTGGGACGAAGTAACCCTGAACCCTGAACCTCATTACCCCAGCGTCTTTAAAAGATCCTTGAGTTCCTGCACCGCAGCGGCTGATTTTTGCAAAGCCTGTTTTTCTTCATCGGTCAGAGTTATCTCAATAATATCTTCAACGCCTTTGGAACCCAGCTTCACCGGTACACCGATAAACAGGTCCTGACAGCCATATTCTCCCTGCAGATAGGCGGCACATGGCAGGATTTTCTTTTTATCCTTTAAAATTGACTCTGCCATCTCCACCGCAGCGGATGCCGGGGCATAATAGGCGCTGCCTGTTTTCAACAGAGACACGATCTCCGCTCCGCCGTTGCGGGTCCTTTCCACGAGGGCATCGATGCGATCCTGGGCAAGCAGTTCGGTGATGGGAATACCGGCGACTGTGGAGTAGCGGGGCAGCGGCACCATGGTATCGCCATGTCCACCGAGTACGAACGCATGGGTGTTTTCAACGGACACATTCAGTTCCATGGAAATAAACGCTCTGAAGCGCGCAGAATCCAGCACCCCGGCCATTCCTATAACTCTTTCTTTGGGAAAGCCGCAGGTATCAAAAGCCACATGACACATGGCATCCAGCGGATTGCTGACAATGATGAGTATGGCTTCCGGAGAACGGGATGCCACTTCCTGAGTGACACTTTTGACAATGCCGGCATTGGTGCTGATAAGATCATCACGGCTCATCCCCGGCTTTCTCGGAATACCGGCTGTGATAATGACAATATCCGATCCGGCCGAATCTTCATAACTGTTGGTTCCGGTGAGATGGGAATCATGTTTTTCTATGGGAGCCGCCTCATTCAAATCCAGGGCTTTGCCCTGGGGTACGCCTTCGACGATGTCCACCAAAACAACATCACACAATTGCTTTTCAGCCAGTCGCTGGGCCGCAGTCGCCCCAACATTTCCAGCGCCGATTACGGTAACTTTTTTATCCATGACAATTTCCTCCACAATTTAAAATATTGATTTGAAAAATGAAACGATTGTTACTACAAATTATTGGATTGTCAACTTAATTTATATGGTCACCGGTTGTTGACAGGAGATATCAAAATAATATAAGTATCTCTGGATCTGGATGTAAGCGTTCAGGGTTTCAAGGTTAAAAGGTTCAGGGTTGACGTCAAATCCGAACTGTTAATTCTTGCCATACAATCCGGGTGCTTTGCACCCGGTTACATCTTTACACAAGAGCTATAATTTGTCTTTCAGGCACGGTGTGATTGTGATATTATAAAAAGTTGAGTTTTTAAAGAGCTAATTCAGATGGCGATAGTTAATTTAAAGAAAAGACAAATCGAGTGTAAAATCGTATATTACGGGCCTGGTCGCTGCGGTAAAACGACTAATCTGGAATATATTCACAAAGCCTTTAAAAATCAAGTTAAGGGGGATATGGTCTCTATCAAAACGGATGGCGACCGAACCCTTTTCTTTGATTTTCTTCCGTTGGAGATCGGAAAGTTGAAAGGCTGTGACGTTCGGGTCCAGTTATATACCGTACCGGGACAGGTGCGCTATGCTTCGACTCGAAAATTGGTTTTGCGGGGTGCTGACGGGGTTGTTTTCGTCGCCGATTCTCTGGAGGTCCGGCGTGAAAAAAATATGCTGGCACTAAAAGATCTGCAGCAGAACCTGAAAGAATACAACGTCAGTATATTTAAAATACCCCTGGTGATGCAGTTTAACAAACGCGACCTCTCCGATGCCAATATTACCCTGATGCCGCTTGAAAAATTGCAGCAGGATTTAAACCGACAGTTAAAGGTCCCTGCATTGCCAGGCAGTGCCTTGAAGGGTGACGGCGTTGGGAAAACCCTCAACGCCTGCTTGAAGTTGGTATTAAAATCACTTCAAAACGAACTTAATTTGGGAGATTAATTTTTCAATATGTCCGGCGATGTAGCATTTGCAGGCAATTTAAGTTTTCTCAATCTGGGTGAACTGCTGCAGTTACTTGGCACAACCGGAAGTTCCGGCACCGTATCCATACACACCGCCCACACTGCGCAACCCGCTCTCATTTACATTGACAAGGGCACTCCGGTCAATGCCGCCAACGGTTCCAAGACCGGCCTTGATGCCCTGTTCGCGCTGTTTGGCTGGTTAGACGGCCAATTCGAGTTCGTCCAGGAAGAGGTCACCTGCGAAAAAACCATCACCAAGAGCCGGATGGAAATTATTCTGGATGGACTGCGACTGCTCGACGAGGGTCAGGTGGAGATTCTCGGACCGACTGCTGCCGCAGAATCAAAGCCCACACACACAACTGCTAAATCAGGGTCACTGCCCCTGATAAAAGGACCCCTGGTGGACTATTCCTATGTCGTTGATGAGGAAAGCTTCTACGATGGTGATGAAATTGTCCAGGAAGGCAACCATGGAAACTGGATCTGGGTGATATTGGAGGGAGTGGCCGAAATCGTCAAAGAAACGCCCAAGGGTTCCTTAAGTCTTCTCAGGATTGGCGACGGTGCTTTTTTGGGCAGCGTCTCATCGTTATTACAGGCTGATAATGTTCGCAGTGCCACAGTTACTGCGGCCGGAAACGTTCAGCTGGGCATGCTGGATTCACAGCTGATGACCAGTGAACTGGCAAACCTATCCCTTGATTACCGGGAATTTGTCAGAGCCCTTGACATACGACTGAAACAGGTTACCAGCATGGCCGTTGACATTTATGCTCAAGACAAAAAGGTTGTCGAATTCATCCAGGGGAAAAAACCGCTCATCAAACAGGGGCAAAATGAAGAGCGCCTGTTTAAAATCACTTCCGGCAATGCTATTGTTGCCCGGGAAACCGATGACGGAATTGTGCCCCTGGCCCACCTCGAAAAAGGCGATTTTTTTGGTCGTGTACCTTTTTTGGACATGGGCAACGAACCCCAGGCGGCATCAGTTTTCGCATCACCAAATCTTAAATTAGCCGCGTTGGACCCTCAAGCGTTGCAAAAAGAACATGATAGCCTTTCGTCGACTCTACAATACGTTTTAGCGCATCTGGCCACCAGTATTTCGGTTACGACGCTGATTGCATGTGAATATTATAAAAAATCTTTTGCCAACTAATTACTCCGCCCTGAAAAATAGCCATAACAGGGTTGGGTAGTGTAAAAATGAGAATTAGAGCCGTAAAGCCAAATACCTAATACATAACTAGGAAAATAGATGCCATGACTTCTGAAAACAAAAGAAAGCACGAGCGTATTCAATCCCTCAACCTGTCCTACATATGCATAGATGAGGATGAGAACATTGTAAAACAGGGTATGGGTAGAACATTGAACCTTTCCGAAACAGGAATTTTGCTGGAAACGCATTTTCCGATCGAACTCAACCATGTGCTTCAGTTGACAATTAGTTTGGAAGAGGACCTGCTTGACATTAAAGGGAAACCGGTCCATGTTCGACCCCGCGACCAAGGAAAATATGAAATCGGGATCCAGTTTGTTGAACTGGACCCAAGCGCTTCCCAAATTATAAAAAAATTCGTCAATCAAGGCGGCGTTTCAAAAACATCATCCGCCGCCGAAGACGAATAATCGGCACTTGCCCTAAATAAAGGATTTTTTGCAATGAAAACACCTGTCAATGAAACCGATTTTCAAGATTTAAACCTGATCAAGAGGGGAAAAGTAAGGGATATATACGACCTTGGTGACAACCTGTTGATGGTGGCCACGGATCGTATTTCTGCGTTTGATGTGATCATGCCGGATCCTATTCCGGATAAGGGAATTATTTTAACCCAGATTTCCCTGTACTGGTTTGAGATTATGAAACCGATTATTGAAAACCACGTGGTATCGGCCGACGTCAATGAATATCCGTCTGTCTGTCAGCCTTATGCGGAAACCCTTCGGGAACGCAGCATGCTGGTTAAAAAAACTACCCCCTTGCCCATCGAGTGTGTGGTCAGGGGCTATATATCCGGTTCAGGGTGGAAATCCTATCAAGAATCAGGCAGTGTTTGCGGAATAGCCCTAGATCCTGGGCTGCAGGAATCCGACAAACTGCCGGAGCCAATTTTTACGCCGTCAACCAAAGAGGAACTCGGCGCTCACGATATCAATATCGATTTTGAAGAAACCGTCAACCGAATCGGAATCGACCATGCATCCAAGGTCAGGGATCTAAGCCTGGCCATATATAAAAAGGGCGCTGCAATCGCCAAGGAAAAACAAATCATTATTGCCGACACCAAGTTTGAATTTGGTCTGGTGGGAGACGACATAATCCTTATCGATGAAGTATTGACACCGGATTCATCCCGCTTCTGGCCCAAAGAAACCTATCAACCGGGCGGTGCCCAGCAAAGCTTCGACAAACAATACGTCCGAGATCATCTGATCGCCATTAATTACAATAGGCAGCCGCCCGGACCGGTACTGCCGGCTGATATTATAAGCAATACACGTAAAAAATATCTGGAAGCACTCACCCAACTCACCGGCGACAGCCACGGGTTGAAATGATAAATTGGGCCGAACAGTTGCTCTAAGGTTATATCCTATTTTGACTGATTCGTTCTAATATAAGGTTTCAGATGACAGAGGACCAGAAGTCAGAGGTCAGATGACCCAACTGCACCCTCAGAGTGCGGGTCCGACAGACAGAGCCGAAGATCCTGATTCACCATCTGTCATCTGTATTCTGGTCTCTGTCATCTGTGCTCTGACACCTGGAACCTAACCATCGGTATGCCAACAAAAGACATCCCATCCGCTCAATCGAAATCGGTACCACTGAGCCGATTAGATACAACTGACGATACCTTTCGCATCACGACCCGAACAAGTGTTGATGACCTGCTGGCATCTCTCCGGCATGATGGCATGCTGAATCCGCCCCTGGTAATTGGAAAAGCATCCGTTTTTACCATCGTCAGCGGGTTTCGTCGAATTGCCGCCTGCCAAAAACTGGGCCGGGAAGACATCCCAGTGCGCGTTCTCCATCCGGATATAGGTCCCTTGAAATGTCTGAGGATTGCCATTGCCGACAATACATGCCAAAGGCCTCTGAACCTGATAGAAACATCCCGGGCTCTTCAAAAACTGTCGGGTTGCTTAGGCACCGGCAAACGTCTAGCTGAATCCGCATCTATTCTTGGTCTACCGTCAAATTTATCCATTATAAACAAGATCAAAGACCTCTGCTTGTTTCCGCAGATAATTCAAGACGCTATCTTGAGCGATGCAATTTCACTCTCCACGGCCGTGGATCTAAAAAAATTGCCACCGGACTGTGCCGTGGCTTTTGCGCAGTTGTTTGGCGAATTCAAATTGAGCCTTAACAAACAAAGAGAAATCCTGACCCTGGTCAAAGAAATTGCCCGACGAGACAGTATCTCAGAGCAAAAGGTAATGGAAGACCGGCAACTGCAGGATATTATCATTGACCAGGATCTTGATCGTGGCCAAAAAGTACGTGAATTACGTGCCTATCTAAGGCAGCGTCGATTTCCCCAAATTGTGAAAGCTGAAGCTATATTCGAAAATCAGCGCAAACAACTTAACCTTGGCAATGACTTCAAATTAACTCCCCCCAAAGATTTCGAAAGCACCACCTACACCCTAAACATGTCGTTTAGCAGCATCGCTCAGCTCAAAGCACTTCACACCAAACTAGACCGGATGATTAAGCATCCCAGCCTTAAAAAAATTATCGAATGCAAAGATAATTAGTTTTTTTATATCCGAAATCCGCAATCTAATCCGCCTGCGGCGGACCATTATCCCATGACAGAGGCAAGATCTCAGTCATGAAAAATACTCTATATTTTCATTGAGTTGTAAATATCCCGAGACACTTATTGGCGGTACCGCAGTTCATTTCAAATTTTCTCCCGATCAAAAAAAATGAACAAATATTACTTGACAAATAAATTCAAAAATTGTAGTCAAGATCAGGTAATAAATTACCTTCATAAGATTATGGGAATACAGGAAAGAAAACAGCGGGAACGGGAAAGAAGGCGCCAGCAGATTATTGTGGCAGCCAAACGGGTATTTTCTGAAAAGGGGTTCTCTAAAACCACCATGGAAGACATTGCCCGGGAAGCTGAGCTGAGCCCCGGAACCCTGTATCTCTATTTTAAAAATAAAGATGAACTCTATGCTTCGCTTTCCTTACGCATTTTACAATATATGAATATCCGGCTCGGGGATGTAAAAAAAGAAAAAGACAGCAATCCCGAACAAAAAATTGCCTCGATCAAAGAGGCGCTTTATGACGTCTACCAGTTTGATCCCATGATTCTGATCAACATGTTTCACCTTCAATCCAGTGAAACCTTGAAAAATTTATCTCCGCCGCTGCTTGTAAATATAACTGAGTTGTCCCGCTCTTCTCTCCAGATTCTGGCCGACATCTTTGAAAACAGTTCCGGACGGAATACGTTTTTGACCCGCCAACCGACTGCTGTCGCCGACATTGTATGGTCGCTTTTTACCGGTGTTGTTCTCTGGGAGGAGAGCAAGCGGATGATTGATGATGACAAGAATTATTTGAAACAAACCCTTGATATCGCTTTCGAAATATTTGCCCGCGGTATTTCCCATTAGTATATCAGGCATACAGCATCCCCCAAGTCCTCTATATTTGAAGCAGAATTTTTTTATCTATCCTGAAATAACAATAAACAAATCCCAAATATTTGGTGCTTGAGATTTGTAGCTTTATTTATTTAGAAATCCTTCACGCCGTCATCCCACTATTGGATTTGAATGCACATAATTTTTCTGATATAGACTGATCCTCATGTCCATTCAAAAGCTTTACATCGACCGGCAGGTAGCCAATTCACCTCAAGTCGGTCTCATCGCTGAACGGCTTGGCCTGGCGGGTGAAATTGTACCGGACGCTCAAACAGTCTATGACGCCGTCTCAGCAGCAGCAGATCCAGTGCGACAGGGCAAAAAAGTTTTGTTTCTTACCCGCAACAAGGGACCCTTCATTAAAGAATGCCCCGGCACGCGCGCTTATACATGCTGCGGTTATGAAATCTTGCACATCGGATCTTTCTGTCAGATGGACTGCACCTATTGTATCCTGCAATCCTATTTCCACCCGCCCGTGCTTCAGTATTTCGTTAATCACAATGATCTTTTCAAAGAACTCAACGCTATTTTTGCCGGAAAAAAAATACATCGAATCGGGACCGGTGAATTCACCGATAGCTTAATCTGGGAATTGTGGACCGACCTATCAACCCATCTTATTCCGGCCTTTGCCGCCCAAAAACATGCCGTCCTGGAACTCAAAAGCAAAACCACCGCTATTCAAAACCTGGAGCAGTTGCCCCATAATCGAAAAACCATCACATCCTGGTCAGTTAATACCCCAAAAATTATTGCGGAAGAAGAGCGGGGCACAGCATCACTCACGGCCAGACTCAAAGCTGCCGCAAAATGTGAATCATGGGGCTATCCGCTGGCTTTTCATTTTGACCCCATCGTCCTATACGATGGTTGTGAAAAAGATTACGAACGTACGATACAGAAAATATTTTCCTATGTCTCGCCGGATAATATTGTCTGGATCAGTCTCGGAAGTTTTCGCTTTATGCCGGCCTTAAAGCCGCTGGTTGAAAAGCGCTTCCCAAAATCCAAAATTGTATATGGTGAGTTTATCACAGGGCTGGACGGCAAAATGCGGTATTTTAAACCCATGCGAATGAAAATATATCAAAAAATCATTGCCTGCATCCGGGCTCAGGCACCACAGACGTTTATCTATTTTTGCATGGAAGACGAAGAAGTATGGCACAAATGCCTGGGATATACTGCGCCCGAACGCGGGGGTCTCGACCATTTGCTGGACGAGCAGGCCATCAAGCATTGTGATCTCAAAAATGGTTAAAACAAATGAAATCAAATTGCGGAGCGCAGCGACATCATTATTCGATGTTCGACGTTGGACGTTCGATGTTCGATGTTCAGTCTGTTTGATCTTTCTAATCTTATGTACAGCTGCCGGGAGTGTATCTGCCCAAACCTGGTACACCGTAAAGTGGGTCAATGACGGGGACACCATTGTCTTAACCAATGGAAAGCGGGTGCGCTACATCGGCATCAATTCACCGGAAATAGACCATGACAAACAGAGGGCGCAACCCTTTGGCTATGCTGCCAAAACTTTTAACAAACAAATGGTATTAAACCGGAAGATTGGCCTCGAATTCGACCGGGAGCGTCATGACCGGTACGGGCGTCTGCTGGCATATATTTTCTTGCCTGACGGAATATTGTTAAACGAGCACATGCTGCAAAAAGGATATGCCTTTTTTCTGTTTCGCAAGCCCAACTTAAAATACAACCAGCGCCTGTTGAAAGCCCAGCAGGAGGCGATGAAAGCCAAGAAGGGATTATGGAATAACTGGAGCGAACAAAAAAAACGGTATGTCGGAAATCGAAATTCCAGGCGATTTCATATGAAAAGCTGCCCCCATGCCCGGAATATAAAGAGGAGCAACAGGACCTATTTTTCCACCAAATGGGACGCCTTCAAGGCCGGTTATGCCCCGGCAAGTGGATGTATCAAAGAATTCTGGAGTTATAGAAACTCACCCTAAGTTGTCATTTCATTGTTCTGATTTCTGGCCTCCCATACTGCCAGCGTCAACAACTTTTATAAAAAACGGAGCGAAGCGACACAATAATTTTAGGCACTTTAGGCATTTTGTAATTTTAGGCATTTCTTTTTATCGCTTGCTCTTATTCACCTCTTCTACAATTTTCTCTGCGATGTGTATCGGCACCTCATCATAATGCGAAAACTCCATGGTGTACATTCCGCGGCCACCTGTCATGGACCGGAGATCCGGCGCATAAGTTAAAAACTCCGCCATTGGGACATTGGCTTTGATGACCTGATTTTTTCCGGCATTGTCCATACCCAGGACTTTACCCCGTCTGCCGTTGAGGTCCCCCATTATATCTCCCATATAGTCTTCCGGTGTCGTAACCGTAACCTTCATTATGGGTTCCAGGAGAACGGGCTTGGCCTCTTCACATGCTTTTTTGTAAGCAATAGAGCCGGCAACTTTGAAGGCCATTTCTGATGAATCAACGGCATGAAAGGAACCATCAACCAGGGAGACCTTGAAATCAACACAGGGAAATCCGGCCAGAACACCTTTTTGAGCGGATTCGACGATGCCTTTTTCAACCGCCGGAATATATGTTTTGGGAATTGCTCCACCCACAATGGCATCGACGAACTCAAAGCCCTTGCCCCGGGGCAAGGGTTCCATCTGAATCCAGCAATCGCCAAACTGACCGTGGCCGCCGGTTTGTTTCTTGTGCTTACCCTGAACCCTGACCTTCTTTTTGATGGTTTCTCTAAAAGGAACTTTGGGGGTAGTCAGCACGGCCTCGACATTAAATTTTCTTTTGAGCTTTTCGACGGTGGTTTCAATATGAATCTGCCCCAGGCCCGATACAATGATTTCTTTGGTTTCCGAAATCCGGTCCAGCCTTAACGACGGATCTTCTTCCAGCAGTTTGCCCAGCGAAATGAAAATTTTATCCTCATCCCCCTGGTTTTTGGCTGCAATGGCAAACGATATCAGAGTGGCAAGGGGTTCGGCACATGTGTAGACGATCTTGGCGGCATCGCCACAAAGGGTATTGCCGGTAACCGTTTCTTTTAGCTTGGCCACGGCGACAATGGCGCCCGGACCGGCACCGGTCGCGGGCTTTTGCTCCTTACCGGTAATGGTTAGTAACTGATTAAAACGCTCCTTTACTTCTTTGCTTGAATTGTAGAAGGTACCGTCGCTGCCGATAGTTCCCGAAACGACTCTGAATATGGTCAAACGTCCGGCATAGGGATCGGAAAGGGTTTTGACCACAAAGGCCGAAAAAGGAGCATCCGGATCCGGTGCCCGCTCAATTTCATTGCCGTTAGCCGGATCGGTACCCGTCTTCGGGCCTCGATCCAGGGGGGAGGGGAGGGCGCCGATGATGACGTCCATGAGAAGGTCGATTCCGATATTTTTAGTGGCGGATCCGCACACCACCGGCACAAATGTGCAGGCCTGAGTGCCTTTTCTCAGGGCAGCCTTTAAATCCTCTTCGGAAAGTGTTTCGCCTTCAAGGTAGCGCTCAACTAATTCATCGTCGGCCTCGGCAATATTTTCAATCAAGTTTTCTTTTTCACTCTCGACCAGTTCCTGCATATCGGCGGGAACATCACTTTTCCTCGCTTTACCGTCTCCATCGTAAACATAGGCCTGACCGCTGATCAAATCGACCATTCCTTTGAAGTCGGCTTCCGTACCAATGGGAAGCTGCAGGATGATCGGTTTGGGTTCAAAAATATCGGCCGCATCTTGAAAGGCACGGGAAAAATCAGCGCGCTCCCGGTCGAGCTTATTGATGAAGATGGCACAGGGCTGGTCGAATTGC
>JAFDDW010000071.1 GCA_019310665.1 Deltaproteobacteria bacterium | reverse complement strand
CATTCGTCATTCTTTTACTTGGGCCGTTTGGTCCCGTACTTGGATCTGCTCTGTTTGCGGTCTTCAACGCCCAATGTATCCAGCGTTCCCCGAACGATGTGATACCGCACACCCGGCAGGTCCTTGACCCGTCCTCCGCGAACCAGAACCACTGAGTGTTCCTGAAGATTGTGCCCAATACCGGGGATATAGGCGGTCACTTCGATACCGGTGGTCAGCCGAACACGAGCAACTTTTCGCAATGCGGAATTCGGCTTTTTAGGAGTAGAGGTGTAAACACGGGTGCACACCCCTCTTTTTTGGGGCGCACCCTTGAGCGCCGGGGTGTTGGATTTCGATTTGATCCGCTTCCGGCCTTTCCTGACTAACTGGTTAATTGTCGGCATATTCTCCCCATTTCCCGGATGAAACCTGTATAATATTTATGCTGTAGCAAAATGTCGATATGTATACATGAAGGCAAATAATGTCAAGCCTTTTATTACAATTTCTAATGATTTTTTAAGGTTTTTATTCATCACGACGGTACGCTGTCACCATGGGTGGCAAAGGACCGTGACATATGCGCCAAAGCCGGTCATTCATCAGGACGATTAAGCGAGGTCAACATCGTTATAAGCCGCCAAACCGGTTCCGGCCGGAATTAATCGGCCCATGATCACATTTTCTTTCAGACCCTTGAGGTTATCGACAGACCCGGAAATACTCGCATCGGTGAGCACTTTGGTCGTCTCCTGAAACGAAGCCGCGGAAATAAAGCTGTCGGTGCTCAAAGATGCCTTGGTAATTCCAAGAATCAGGGATTCGGCCACTGCCGGTTGGTCGCCTTTTTCGATGACAGCAAGGTTGGCTGCTTCAAATCTGCCCTTATCAACCTGTTCTTCCAGGATAAAGTTCGTATCACCGACACTGGTAACTTTGACCCGCCTCATCATCTGACGCACAATTACCTCGATGTGCTTGTCGTTTATTCGAACACCCTGCAGGCGGTAGACTTCCTGAACTTCATCAACCAGGTAACGCGCCAGAGGAACTTCCCCCTTGATGTTGAGAATATCCTGAGGAATAGCGGATCCGCCGATAAGGGGTTCACCGGCTCTGATATAATCGCCTTCATAAACGTTGATATGCTTGCCTCTGGGGATGAGATAGTCTTTCTTCTCACCGACATCCACGGGGGTAACCGTCACTTTCTGTTTGCCTTTTTTGGTGCTTTTGGCGATGGATACATAGCCGTCAATTTGACTGAGCACCGCGATCTCTTTGGGTTTGCGAACCTCAAATAGTTCCGCCACCCTGGGCAAACCCCCGGTAATGTCCGTGGTTTTGGTGGTAGCCCTGGGCAGTTTCGCCACGACGTCTCCGGCTTTGACAGAATTTCCCTCCTCAACCAGCAAAATAGCATTGATCGGAAGGATGTAGCGGGCCACACCGGATGAACCCGAAAGTTTTGTTGTCTTACCGTCTTTATCCTTGATGGAAATTCTGGGGCGTTCGTCAGCACTTTTCGATTCGATGATCGTATGGCTGGATTTACCGGTAACAGGGTCCACTTTCTCCTGCATGGTTTTGCCAACGGTAATGTCACCGAATTTAACGCTTCCGTCCACTTCCGATAGAATCGGGGTCGTAAACGGATCCCAGGTAGCCAACATATCGTCGGCTTTCACCTTCTGGCCGTCTTTGACCTGCAGATGAGCACCATAAATCACCGGAAAGCTTTCCAGTTCCCGATCGCCGTCGCTTATGACAAATTTGCCGCCACGCCGGTTCATAACAACCTGATGCTTTTCAGAATTTTTAGCCACCTTCAGATCAATAAATTTAATCGTACCACTTGTCCTGGCGCGAATGTCCGCCTGCTCCACCCGTCGACTGGCCGTACCACCGATGTGGAAGGTCCTCATGGTCAGCTGGGTGCCGGGTTCACCGATGGACTGGGCTGCCAGGATGCCGACCGCCTGTCCGATTTCCACCGACCGGCCGTGTGAAAGATCCCGTCCGTAGCATTTGGAGCATACGCCATTTTTTGCTTTACAGATCAAAACCGAACGAATATTAAGACTGGTCAGACCGGCCTCCTCAATTTTTTCCACCCCCTGTTCATCGATTTCTTCACCACTGCGACAGATAACCTCATCGCTAAAGGGGTCGACAATATCTTCAGTTGCCACACGCCCCAATACCCGTTCACCGATGCGCTGGATTATTTCACCGCCTTCCATCAGCGGCTTAACTTCAACACCCATCATCGTGCCGCAATCTTTTTCGAGCACCACACAATCCTGGGCAACATCCGCCAAACGCCGCGTCAAATAACCTGAATTTGCGGTTTTTAAGGCGGTGTCGGCCAGACCCTTGCGGGCCCCGTGGGTCGAGATAAAATACTGCAACACCGACAGTCCTTCACGGAAATTGGCGACAATGGGTGTTTCGATGATCTCACCGGACGGTTTGGCCATCAGACCGCGCATGCCGGCCAGCTGACGCATCTGGTCTTTGCTTCCTCTGGCACCGGAATCGGCCATCATGTAAATGGGGTTGAAGCTCTCTTCGACAATCGGCTTTCCTTTATCATCCTGTGCCGCTTGACCCCTCTTTTTTCCCGATGGGGCTATTTTCATGGCTTCCATCATTTCATTGGCCACGTCATCGGTTGCTTTGGCCCAGATATCGACCACCTTGTTGTATTTTTCGCCCTGGGTAATCAGGCCCTCGGTATACTGACGGCTAATCTCGGTGATCTGTTTCTCGGCTTTTCTCAAGATGGTCTTTTTGCTCTTGGGGGTGATCATGGCGTCTATTGAAATGGAAAGCCCCCCTTGGGTTGAAAATTTATAGCCCAGATCTTTTAAACGGTCCGACAGGATAACCGTGGCTTTCGGCCCCAGGTGGCGATATACGTAATCCACCAGCTCACGAAGCGTTTTCTTGTCCATGACATGATTGACAATATCAAAGGGAATCGCCGGCTGTTTTTCCAATACTTCGAATAGATGATAACCGGCATCGGCAATCAGGGCATTTTTGCTGTGCTCCCCGGGGTTGAGTGAATACAGGGCATCCACATCGGCATCCGCACATCCGAAAAGGCCTTTAAATTCGTTAAAGGTAAGATTGCCGATGATCCCATCATTATCTTTATCAGGGGCCTGGGAACATTCATGCACCAGATCCAAGAAAGCCTCACCCGCATCGAGTCGAGCCAGAACCTGTTTAACCTCATCTTCAGTCGACATCCGAATGTGGCGCATCTGCACAATGTCGACTTTCGGTATGATTTCCCACAGCAATACTCTGCCTACGGTTGTTTCATGGCGTTTGCCCTGCATGCGCATCGTAATGGTGTTATGCAGGCCGACCGCACCGGAATCATAGGCAATTCGAACCTCCTCCGGGTTGGCGAAGATCATTCCCTGGCCCTTGCCGGCAGCAACGGCACGGGTCATATAATAGATACCCAGCACAATATCCTGGCTTGGAACGATAATGGGGCTGCCATTGGCCGGAGACAAAATATTGTTGCTTGACAGCATGAGTACCCGGGCTTCAATCTGGGCCTCCACCGAAAGCGGAATATGCACCGCCATTTGATCGCCGTCAAAGTCCGCATTAAATGCGGTGCAGACCAGAGGGTGCAGCTGCAGGGCCTTGCCCTCGATGAGAATGGGTTCAAAGGCCTGGATTCCCAACCGGTGCAGGGTCGGGGCGCGGTTGAGAAAGACAGGGTATTCTTTGACGACTTCGTCCAGGGTGTCCCAGACTTCAGGAATTTCGCGCTCCACCATTTTTTTGGCGCTCTTGACCGTGGATACCAGGCCTTTTTGCTCGAGCCGATAATAAACAAACGGTTTAAAAAGCTCCAGCGCCATCTTTTTCGGCAGTCCACACTGATGAAGTCTCAGATCCGGTCCTACCGTGATGACGGTACGACCGGAATAATCAACCCGTTTTCCCAGCAGATTCTGACGAAAACGTCCCTGCTTGCCCTTCAGGGTGTCACTGAGAGATTTTAAGGGGCGTTTGTTGGTTCCGGTAATAACACGACCGTGGCGACCGTTGTCAAAAAGGACATCCACAGATTCCTGCAACATTCTTTTTTCATTGCGAACAATAATGTCGGGGGCTTTTAAATCGATCAACCGTTTTAAGCGGTTATTGCGGTTAATGACCCGACGATAGAGGTCGTTTAGATCAGAGGTGGCAAAGCGCCCGCCTTCGAGCGGCACCAGGGGACGAAGATCCGGCGGTAGAACCGGAATCACATCCATGATCATCCAAACCGGATTGACGCCGGATTTTTTAAAGGAATCGACAATCTTGAGTCTTTTTGCCAGTTTTTGCCGTTTGGCAACAGAGCCGGTTTCACGGATGTCAGTACGAAGTTCGTTATATAACTCATCCAGATCAATGCTTTCCAGCAGGACTTTAACAGCCTCGGCCCCGATCCCGGCTTCGAAATTCGGACCATAGGTCTCCAAGGCTTCCTGGTATTTGTCATCCGACAGCAATTGCCCTTTGCTTAACGGCGTGTCCTTGGGATCCAGCACAATGTAGCTGTCAAAATAAAGCACCTTTTCCATGTTTTTAAGCGTCAGATCAAGCAAATTGCCGATCTTGCTGGGCAGACTTTTCAAAAACCAAATGTGTGAAACCGGAGTGGCCAGTTCGATGTGAGCCATACGCTCACGGCGCACTTTGGATTGAATGACTTCAACGCCGCACTTCTCACAGATAACGCCTCTGTGTTTCATGCGTTTGTACTTACCACAGTTACACTCATAATCTTTGGTGGGACCGAAAATCTTGGCACAGAAAAGACCATCACGTTCCGGTTTAAATGTTCGATAATTTATGGTTTCCGGCTTTTTAATCTCCCCATGGGACCATTTTCGAATTTGTTCCGGTGATGCCAGCGCAATTCGGATACCATTATATCGTTTAGGATCCGTTGGTTTAGCAAAGAAATCATAAAGAGTTTCCATGGATTATTCCTATATTTTTTAAAGTTAAATGCAGAAAGTCGTTGATGGATTGCAAATCAAAATTATTGTACTTTGACTGCAGGTATTAAGGTGTCAGGTTTCAGGTGTCAGGTTCTACACGCGCCGATCCTGACACCTGAAACCTGACACCTGGCCTTTCAATTTCGATAAAATACAATGACTGACGACCGTTAAGCGAAAGTTGTGATTTACACTCTTGAAAACGCTACCTTATTTTTCTCTAATCCGCCCCTTCCAGTAAGGCGATGTCAAGGCCCAGAGACTGCAATTCTTTGGTCATTACCCTGAAGGACTCGGGGATGCCGGGTTCCAGCACGTTTTGTCCCTTGACGATTTTCTCATACATTCGGGTCCGGCCGGCCATATCATCGGATTTGACGGTCAAAAACTCCTGCAGGGCATAAGCGGCACCATAAGACTCCATGGCCCACACTTCCATCTCTCCGAGGCGTTGCCCGCCGAATTGGGCTTTTCCGCCCAAAGGCTGCTGTGTCACCAGCGAGTAAGGTCCGATGGAGCGCGCATGAATTTTGTCGTCAACCAGATGATGCAGTTTCATCACATACATGGTGCCGACCGTAATTTGCTCATCAAACGGTTCGCCGGTACGACCGTCACGCAGAGTGGTTTGCCCTGAGCTGTCCAGACCGGCCTCTATCAAAAGATCTTTGATCTCTTCCTCTTTGGCACCGTCAAAAACAGGGGTGGCCATAAAAACGCCGTCCTTATAAAAAGAGGCAAAATCGAGTAGTTCCTGATCACCCATGCTGTTAATGGTTTTTTTGGCGGTCGCTTCCGAGAAAATTTTCTTCAGTTTATCCCTCAGGATTTTCGTTTTTTGTTCTTCCAGCAATTGGTTCAACTGGTCGCCTAAACCCTTGGCAGCCCGCCCCAGATGGATCTCCAGAATCTGACCGACGTTCATACGTGACGGCACACCCAGAGGATTTAAAACCATGTCAACCGGCTGGCCGTCTTCGAAATAGGGTAAGTCCTCAGTCGGAAGAAGTCTTGATACGACCCCTTTATTGCCATGGCGACCGGCCATCTTATCGCCCACGGACAGTTTGCGCTTAACCGTTACATAAACCTTGACCATTTTGATCACACCGGGCGGCAGGTCGTCACCCTTTTCGTAACGGCCCACCTGTTGCTCGAAGGCCAGTCGACAGAGTTCACATTGGTCTCGGTAACGTTCAAGAATTTCATGTACTTGCTGGGTAATTTTGGGATCCTTTAACACAATCCCTTCCAGCTGCACGATCGGAATTTTGGCCAGGATTTTAGCGTCAATCTTGGCTCCGTTGTCGATAAGAACTTTCTTGCCTTTTTTCAAAGGTGCATAAACTTTTTTGCCGACCAACAACTCCTCAAGCTGAGACTTAACCACCGCGGCAACCACCTTAATTTCATCATCACGATCTTTTTCCAGAGCAGCAATTTCCTCATCTTCGATGAAACGCGTGCGGTCGTCTTTTTCAATACCCCTTCTTGAGAAAACTTTGGCATCGATAACAATTCCCTGCACCCCGGGCGGCACCCGTAAAGAAGTATCTTTAACATCACCGGCTTTTTCACCGAAAATGGCACGCAGAAGTTTTTCTTCCGGGGAAAGCTGCGTTTCGCCCTTGGGTGTAATCTTGCCGACGAGGACGTCTCCCGATTTGACTTCAGCGCCCAGGCGAATAATCCCACTTTCATCCAAATCCTTTAATGCTTCCTCTCCGACATTGGGGATATCCCTGGTAATTTCCTCTTTGCCAAGTTTTGTATCCCGGGCAACAACTTCGAATTCTTCGATGTGCACTGAGGTATAAACACCGTCTCTGACGAGTCTTTCGCTGACCAGAATCGAATCCTCAAAATTGTAACCGCCCCACGGCATAAACGCTACCGTTATATTTTTGCCGAGCGCCAGTTCCCCCTGCTCGGTGGCAGGCCCGTCGGCGATAATTTGACCGGCAGGTACCCACTGCCCTTTTTTAACAATCGGCCGGTGGTTAAAACAGGTATTCTGGTTGGAGCGGATGAATTTAGAAAGATTGTAGATAGACACATCTTTTTCACCGGGATCTTCAGAGGGCTCGTGTTTAAGCACGATGCGGCAAGCATCGACATCCACCACGATGCCATCACGCTGGGCAACGACGGTCACACCGGAGTCTTTGGCCACCACTTCCTCGATACCGGTGCCAACCAGGGGTGCCTGGCTCATCAGCAGCGGCACCGCTTGACGTTGCATGTTGGATCCCATCAGCGCCCGGTTGGCGTCATCGTTT
Source organism: Deltaproteobacteria bacterium (assembly GCA_019310665.1). Classification (GTDB taxonomy): domain Bacteria; phylum Desulfobacterota; class Desulfobacteria; order Desulfobacterales; family JAFDCJ01; genus JAFDCJ01. The sequence goes on along the minus strand of JAFDDW010000071.1, from coordinate 399 downwards.
TCGAGAAACGGTATCAATGACGCGGACACGCTTACCAGCTGGTTGGGGGAAATGTCCATCAGCTCGATCTCTTCGCGCTTGGTCATCGTAAACTCTCCGGCAACCCGCGAGGTGACCAGAGGATTCTCGTATTTTCCTTTATTATTGACAGGCGCATTTGCCTGGGCGATTGGCTGCTCCTTTTCTTCGAAAGCGTCCAGGAATTTGAGCTCGTCGGTGACCCTGGCTTTATCGACCACCCGGTAGGGAGTCTCAATAAAACCATAATCGTTTACCCGGGCGTAGGTACTCAGCGATACAATCAGGCCGATATTGGGCCCTTCCGGGGTTTCAATCGGACAGATCCGCCCGTAATGTGAAGGATGAACATCCCGGACCTCAAAGCCGGCCCGCTCCCGG
>JAFDDW010000070.1 GCA_019310665.1 Deltaproteobacteria bacterium | reverse complement strand
GAAAGCTGGTGCAGATCCCCGATCATGAGCAGTTGCACACCACCAAAGGGCTGATCATTGCGACGGTGCCGGCGCAGAACCGCATCCACGGAATCCAGCAAGTCGGCCCGCACCATACTGATCTCGTCAATTACCAGCAAATCAAGGCTTTTAATAATCCGTTTTTTTTCTTTGCTGAATCTGAACAAGCGCTGCCGGCTCTGTTCATGGGCCTCACTGCCCGGAATAAATGGGCCAAAGGGCAGCTGGAAAAAAGAATGGAGGGTGACGCCTCCGGCATTAATGGCCGCAACTCCGGTTGGGGCGGTGATGATCATCCGTTTTGCGATATATTCTTTCAACTTATGTAAAAATGTGGTTTTTCCGGTGCCTGCTTTTCCTGTTAAAAAAATATGGCTGCCCGTGTATTGAACAAAGTCTTGGGCCAGATTCAGTTCATGATTTTCCGACGGTTTACAAGTCATATATCCTTTTCCTAATCAGGCAATGATGGAATTATGATAGCATGGTACGAATGCTATTTTATTGATATTTATGGGGAAAAGTACAATTTATAGTTGTTTTCGAGGTCGATTTCGCCCTTTTCAAGGCTAAAAGCGGCGTTATGGGATTTCACTGCTTATAAATCTTTTAGATCCAAGTATAAATATCAGTAAATGGGTCGTAGCGAGTCAGAAATGTATCTGACCGATCCCTCAAGCCCCGAACATTTTCGTTAACGGCCTCTTCAAACCATGCGTATTCGTCATATCCAGGTATTTCATATCCGATTTTTTCCTGACTGAATACTTTATATTTTTCAATACGAGCCTTATCCATAATTTCCTCCTTCCCTTAGCTCGTAATGGTTTGAAGTTATTATATAGTCAAGGATTGTCGGTCCCTAAACTCATCCTGGTCGCTGTAGGGTTTATTGACCCAGGGAGTCGTAAAGGGCAAGGTAGCGCCATCTTCCTGCCGGTACTTCCGGCAACTCACCGGCTTCAGCGGCACGCTTTTCGGTTTCACTCAGGAATCTGCTCAGCAGTTTGTGATAGGCTGCCAGGTCTTTGGTTTTCATCTGTTCAATAGCTATCAGGCGTTTCTTTTTTCTGCATTGATTATCATCGCCGCAGGCGTTCTCTAGATCTTCTTTGCTCAGACCAATTGCGGTGCAATTCTTTCCAAAAAAACATCGGTCCCCTTTTATTTTTGAAGCCCACATCTGAAAAATTGCGGCTGAAGCCGATAAATAAAGGGCGCCCTCGTCGGCCGCCGGATCGGTGGTCTCGAAAGATTCTAAATTCGTTTGAATTTCACCGGCAGCCGTTTGCAGCGTTTGCTCCTGGGTCGTAAATTGCGGGTCCTGGAATGGACCCCCGGCCTTATCCAGCACACAATAAACCATCCAACCGTCGACAAGGGCTTCAAGGTTGGCAGCAAACAGAGCATCGCGAGGATATTGCTCATTTCCTCTCTTGACGATTTCATTGGTCTTTATAAATTCTTTTTGCATCAGCCGCGCCATCCCCGGGCGTCCCGACTGCAGGTAGATCATGGCCTGCAGAACGTACAAGTGCTGTGTTAGTCTTGAATCAGCTTGAGGGTACTTGACCTGGTAATCCCGGATGGCCCTCAGTGTCTGGGCAAAGGCCTCGTCATTGGGCTGACAGGCGATATCTTTTTGATCATTCGGAGATTGGGGTATGGCGGACGATAAAAATTCTTGCCGGTAGAGTTGATGAACGTTTTGCAGATCAGCGGTTCTTGGTGTTATGGCCGCGCAGCCGGCGACATACAAAACCAGGACTAAAATTAATGCGAAATTTACTGATTTTTTCATTTTTTACCTCTTCTCAATTTCAGCAATAACCCCGTCGGTAAGCTTTTTGATTTTAGCCTGATCGGCGGTGTCGATATCAAACGGTTTTTTGAAAAAGGCCAGCATGATCCTCTCCAGAAATAACGGCAGGGTTTCGCCGTCGATGCTGTTACCGATTTCGGCCCGGGCCGAATCCAGCGCCAGGTTCATCAGGGCCTGGGTGACACCGGGCTCGATCGTGCCATTGATAAACAAATTTCCGCGGCGAGCCACGACTGTCAGGCTGCGTCGCAGGGACTCAACCAGGACCGGGCCGGCAAGCAAGCGGGTGGGGTCTTTTTCGATACCTTCCAGCAGGCCAACCACCAGCGGTTGGACCATGTCTTTGGCCCCAAATTCGCCCCAAATTATGGGGTTGACGGCCACGGCCTGCAAGGCGGCCAACAGGGCATCCTTGCGGCCCTGGACGGTGAGCAGTCGCTTGAGGCTGTCTTTGACAAGGACACCACTGACAGAGTTGAGAATGGTCCCAAGCCGGTCTTCAATTTCGAGCAGCGCCAGATTGTCATTGGCTGTCCGGCAGGCGGCATCCAGAACAATAATGATATCCGTTTTGCTGAAGCCGTCTTTGACCAGGGGTGCCGCCGCCTCGAAAACCGCCTGAACCATCGGGGCCGCGAATCGGTTGTCACGCACCACCAGTTCCGGATAATGGCTGAGTACCGTGAGACTGTCCTGAACCAGTTCCCGAAAGGTCTCGTTCTTAAGGCTATCTTTGAGTTTGACGGCGGCTAATGTGTCCGCGAAAGTCGCTATTAGTTCAGTGGTAAAGGGTTTAATTTTGGCCTCGGTTGCCAGGGCCGCGGGATTGGCCGCAATCGACTCCAGGATTGTCCGGTAGAATCCGGCAAATATGCTGCCTGAGGCCAGTTCTTTGATAAAGAGGTTTTGAGAGGCAAGCTCATTGATTTTATTCGCCATATCCGCAAAGACAACGGTCAGCAGCGGATGGCCGTTCAATTTGCGGTGGAGCAGGGTGTCCACGTGGGCGGCGCCGACGGCCAGCCCGGCTTCGAGCACACCGAAAACTGCTTCGGGATCGCCTTGAACCAATTCCGGAAAATTATTACCGAGTTCTCTGAGGGTGGCGGAAAGAATATCTTTTACAATAGCATCGGCGCTGATAAACGATGGATCATCGGCCACCTGGCGCAGGAAAGCGGCCATCAAGGCTTGAAAGCCGTCTTCGGTGATTAAGCGGGCGACAAATTCATTTCCCAGCTGGCCTCTGACTTCGTTAAGGGCACCGAAAAGTGCCTGCAGCAAGGGCTTGTTGGGTACAATCCCGGGGTTTTCCAGAACAGCAATTGCCAGGGAATTGAGCAGCTGTTTATAGATTTGCTGTAAAGAGTCGTCGTCAAAATCATGGTTGATGGCGAATTCCCCCAGCAGATCTTCAACCACGGAGGCGATCCGGGGATTGGAGATAAAAGTTCCGGCATTCTCGCCGAGCACCTCCAGCAAGATGTCGGCGGTTGTCAACAGGATACGGGTCAGGGCTGTATTTCGTGACAACCGGTCGGATTCAACGACGTAATAAGCCAGGCGCATTTCCTCGGAAGGACCGGTGCTGGCGGATTTTCGCCACTCGGCGTCATTGGCGTCAGGCGCCCAGCGTTTGGGTTTTACTTCGGCGGCCTCAAAATACAGTGCGTAACAGTTACTAATCTCCCCCGGAATCGCTGAATCCGTTTTAACAGCGGTTTTAATCTCCTTAAAAGTCCGGGTGAGATCATTTAACGCCAGTATAATCCGGCCCTGGTCGGATTCAAAAAAACGCAGCATGTCGGAAAGATGCGCCATATGGTCAGTCGGTGGTTTTGGAAGGCGAAACGGCAAGCCTTCTTCAACTGTACTTAAGGCCAGGATGGTGTCGACGCGGTAACGATAACGAATTAATGCTTTGATGGCTGAAATTGCCAGTGGTGCCGTAATTGGAAGTGCCATTGAAGCCTCTCTAATTTAGATTTGGGTCTTATTACCTGAATCTTGCATGAAAATTAATCGACTGGCATGTTTGATCGCTGTTTTGAGGATGAAAATTCACGACATCGTTAATTATAGGATCAAAGATAGAGGCATTAGAATTTAGCAGTAGAGAGGTCGAGAATTTAACAAATCAATTTCGCTAGAAAGCGACAATTAACCTTAGTTGACTCCGTATTACATTGTAGTAAAAATTGTCAAGCTTTTTTCATATTTGTTCAGGGGGGCGGAAATCAATCACAACCTATTGGGAACCCCTATAGAGAAAGGCTTCGAGCGCCTGCCTCCAAAATTGAAGGGCGTTGTCCAAAAGGCCACAGAAAAATCACTTGAAAAAGCGCTTGATTTTGCCATTCAAACAATGAATGATAGAACAAGATCCGTTTCTTCGGACAAGACTCATAAAATTCTCGTGTTCGCAACAGGAGCCGGGGGCGGATTTTTTGGACTTCCCGCATTAACCATCGAACTTCCTGTGACCACAACCATTATACTCCGCTTCATAGCAGGCATAGCACGGAGTGAAGGCGAACAGATTAGATTATAAATGAACAATAAAAAATGGGTAGTTTATCTGGTTCGATGTTCTGACAACTCTTTATACTGTGGGATTAGCAATGATTATAAAAGTCGGTTGATAGAACACAATTTCGGTAAAGGTGCCAAGTATACAAAATCACGGAGACCTGTTGAACTGGTTGGCATCGGTCCTGAAATGATGAAAAGCGAAGCACTTAAACTGGAATACAGAATTAAGCAAGTGCCGGCCGACAAAAAAATAGCAGCATTAACAAGGAAGGAGAATGGGATGGCAATTTTAAAAAAGGATCTGCACGCACTAAAAAAAGAAATCAAGGCACTCGACAGAAAGATGGAAATGCTGATCAAGGAGTTTGGTAAGGGTAAGAAAGCAAACGTCAAAAAGAAAGTCACAGCAAAAACCGTCAAGGCCAAAACCATCAAGAAAGCCCCACCCAAAAAAGCACCGGCAAAAAAGAAAACCGCTAAACTGACGGCGACCGACCAGGTGTTAAAGATATTAAGGGGACGAAAGAAAGGTGTTGATGCGGCGACTTTGATGAAGAAAACGGGATTTGATAACAAAAAAATTCAGAACATTCTTCATAGGACATACAAGATGGGGAAAATCAAGAGAGTGGGGCAAGGGGTTTATGTGGGCGCGTGAGAGAATCCAGCCCTCGTCATTCAGCTTGGGGAAATTGCTGTGACTCTTTAGCTGTCATGGGATTGCATGAAAATTGGACCCGGGTCTGATTCAGGAATTAAAGAAAATAATGAAAAAACGAAAAAGGATCGTATTCGCATCCTCAACCCCCATGAATTTCATCATCTTCAAGCCTATCGCCGATCGGTTGCTGGCTGACGATAGAATCGATGTCTGGTTTACCGCGAATCACAGTCCCAAGAAATTATACGGGGCGGTTGGCCTTCAAAATGCCAGATTGATCAGGCACGAGCTAGCGGAGCTGAAAAAATTTGATATGAGTATCTGTCCGGGCTATTTTTTCAAACCCAAGCGCACGGCCATAAAAGTGGAGATATTTCATAGCGTCAGCATTGAAAACTACGCCGTATCCCCCAAGGCTTTGAGGTTTGACAAGCTCTTTATCATTGGTCCATACTTGTATGATAAATTCATATCAACGGGCACCCTGCCTGAAAATGATACCCGCTTGGTAAAAATCGGCATGCCCAAGGTCGACTGCCTGGTTGACGGGTCTCTTGATGCATCAACGATCAGAAAGGAACTTGGCATTGATAATGATCTGCCCACGGTGCTTTATGCTCCCACCCGTTCGGTAACAAGCGGCACATCGCTTGAGCACGCGGGTGAGGAGATTATAAAAACCATATCCGCAATGAACGTCAATTTTATTATCAAACTGCACGATCGCAATTACCGAATGTGGCGCAAAAAAACTCAGACGGACTGGCGGCACAGGCTGGATGAGATAAAAACACCCAACATGAGAGTCGTTAAAGGCTATGACATCTGCCCGGCTTTTTGGATCAGCGATCTACTGATAAGCGATGTCAGTTCGGTAACCTATGAATTTTGTCTTTTGGACCGGCCGGTTGTCTTTTATCATATCGACCAGATGATTGGAGCGGTGGAAAATAAGGAGCGCGACCGCTGGGGCAACGAGATTTCAGATCTTGTGGCCTGGGGCCGTGACTGCGGCCAGGTAGTTAATAATGTTCAGGAATTGAAAGATGCTATCGAATACGGTTTGGCCCATCCCGGGGAAAAAAGTGACATCAGAAAGGAATTTGCTCAAAAATTCTTTTATAACCCCGGCCAGGCAACCGAAAAAGCCGTAGAAAAAATTTATGAATTATTGGAATTAGAACCCGCACTATAAGCTTTTAAAATCTGGCTAAAGCGGACAGGGCAGGCGGGCTGTTTTTTCTCTCCGAGCCGGAGGCCAGAACGTGTTACTTCATTATTCCGCTATTCCATTGTTCCATCATGCTCCGCCTCCGGCGGATGAGCGAAGCAAACTAACTTGCTTAGTTTTAGAAATTCAGAATTCAAATACTCAAGGAGCCATAAATTGCAGGCAGTGATTCTGGCAGCCGGTAAGGGAACACGGTTAAAAACTGAAACGGACGCATTACCAAAAGCGATGATAGAGATCGGGGGAAAACCCTTGCTGGAGTATTCCCTGGAGGCCCTGATTCAAAATGGGATAACCGATGTGATTATGGTGGTCGGCTTTCGTCATGAAACCATCACCCAAAGATTTGGAACTCGCTATGGCAGTTTAAGGATCGAATATGTAGTCAATGACAATTATGCCGGCAGCGGCAGCATGTATTCCCTTTCACTGGTCAAAGATTTGATTAAAGATGAGATACTTCTATTGGAGTCGGATTTACTCTACGAATCCCGGGCCCTTGATATTTTGTTGAATGGCGGTCGTGCCAACTCCATCCTGGTTACCGGGCTAAGCGGCTCCGGCGATGAGGTCTACATTTGCGCCAACGCTAAGCGGCAAATTACGGAGTTGGGCAAGAACATTCCGCAGGACAGCAAGAAACGGGCGGTCGGTGAGTTGGCCGGGATCTCGAGATTTGAGCCTAAGTTTCTAAAACTCGTATTTCTAAAAGCACAAGAAGATTTCCAAAAAGGAGAGTTTAATTATCATTATGAAGAGTGTATTTTTCGAACAAGTAAAAACACCGCTCCGGTCTATGCCGCGCCGGGTGGCGATTTGGCATGGATTGAAATAGACACTGCCGAAGATCTTCGCAAAGCCCGGGAGCTGATTTTTCCATTGCTTAAAGAAAAATGAAACCAAAGTAGTCAGCGGGTATTATTTGGGGGGAATTATGACAGATATTCTGGAAATCATTAAAGCCAGAGATCCGCACGAAAAAGAGTTTGTCCAGGCCGTCCAGGAGGTGCTTGACAGCGTCAACCCGGTACTGGATCAGAATCCACGCTATCGCCAGGCGGCTGTCCTGGAAAGAATTGTTGAGCCCGAGCGGATTGTCACCTTTCGGGTCCCCTGGACGGATGATCAGGGCAAGGTGCAGGTGAATCGCGGGTTTTGCGTCGAGATGAGCAGTGCCATCGGCCCTTATAAAACGGCCTTGCGTTTTCACCCGTCGGTGAATCAAAGCATTTTAAAGTTTTTGGCCTTTGAGCAGGTCTTTAAAAATGCTCTGACAACGATGCCGCTGGGGGGCGGGGCCGGGGGCTCCGACTTTGATCCCAAAGGCAAATCCGATGACGAAGTCATGCGGTTTTGCCAGAATCTTATGAGAGAGCTTTACTTACATATTGGTGTCAACACGGATATCGCCGCCGGTGACATCGGGGTGGGGTCACGAGAAAT
>JAFDDW010000069.1 GCA_019310665.1 Deltaproteobacteria bacterium | reverse complement strand
GATTTGTGGTTTCTGGCCGTAAACGACATTCTTGATCATGGTAACCGGTTTGTAATCGATCGTGGATCCTATGCCGGGCAAACCCGTTTGGAATACGATTATTTTATGGGACACGTGAAGTATCCCGGCACCCAGCCCCTGATTCCGGACATCCCGCCGGCATGCGGGATTCCCAATCCGGTTGAGCACGATTACATCTATGGCGGTCCTGGATATGATCGAGCCTATATTGAATATTTAATGTCCGCCCGCAAAGAACCCGGCGAATCTTACACCTATGGCGAACGTCTGACGAAAGTTCCCCTGACCGGCGACAAATTGGCCTGGTGGGAAGAGGACAATGCTGAAATCATCGACAAACGCGAAGTGGACGGCAATGCTGTTTTTGAGGAAGACGGTCAAATATACCTGAACCAGATTGAATGGGTCATCAACACCTACAAAGAATTTGGACAGCGCAACAACCAGTTGGTGCTGCAGGTGGCTCATCCTTCGGATCTGACCCTGCTGGACCCCCCCTGTCTGCGATCCATCGACACCCGTATTCAAAACGATAGCCTGCATTTTTTTGTGTATTTTCGATCCTGGGATCTCTGGAACGGATTTCCGGCCAACCTGGCGGCCATTCAAAATTTGAAAGAATACATGGCCGCTGAACTGGGTATCAACGACGGTGAGATGGTTGTGGAAAGCAAAGGGCTTCATTTATACGGGTATGCCGAGGATCTGGCCAAATTGAGATGTCTGAAAGCATAAACCCTTTATGGACGTGATTACAAGAGTAAACGAATTACTGGAAAACGAAAAAACCTTTTGCCTGGCAACGGTTATCGCTTCGGATTCAGCTGAAATCCTCGTCGGCAGTAAAGTGGTCGTATTGGGTGATGGCAGCCTGGAAGGCGGTGTTAAGTCCCCGTCTTTAAATGTGGCTCTAAGGGATCAGGCCCTGTCGGCTATTAACAACCGAAAAAGTTGCAGCGCTGAAATTAAAGCCGGGGTGCGGGTCTTTTTTAATGTGCTTTGCTCTGAGGCCCGGCTGCTCATCTGCGGTGCGGGTCACATCGCCATACCCCTAGCGCGTTTTGCCAATGACGTCGGGTTCAGTGTCACCGTCCTCGATGACCGCTCTGATTTTGCCTATCCATCCCGGTTTCCCGACTGCACCACTGTCGCTGAAAATTTTACCATCGCCTTGCGGGATATGGCGCTGGGTCCATCCAGCTATGTTGTCATCATCACCCGGGGCCATGAGCATGATGTGGATTGCCTGATGGAGATATTACCCAAAGAAGCCGCCTATGTGGGGTTGATCGGCAGTCGCCGACGGGTGGGTTTTGTCCTTCAGTGGTTGGAGGAAAAAGGCTTTTCCAAGAAACTTCTAAAAAGTGTATACACACCGATTGGAATTCCCGTTGGGGCAGAGTCTCCGCAAGAAATCGCGCTTTCCATTGTTTCGGAACTGGTCTGCGTTCGCCGCAAAGGCAACGCCCAGGCGCGAGCCCTTAGAGCAGCCGTAGGAATTGAATTATGACCGATCAAGAAATTTTTCAAAAACTTGCCGATCTTAAAAACCAGGGAATTGATTCAACCCTGGCCACCATCGTTGAAACTTCCGGTTCCACCCCGCGAGGGGTTGGGGCCAAAATGATAATCTGTGCCGATGGCACTAGTTTCGGTTCCGTCGGCGGTGGATGTGGTGAAAGTGAAGTTAAAAGTGCCGCCTTGCGTTGTCTGCTTTCCACTCAAACACCGGAGTTGGTTGAAGTGAGCCTTTTAGATGATCTGGGGACCCGGGGCGGGGACGTTTGTGGCGGGAGGATGCTGCTGTTCGTAGAACCGTTATGATCGTTTGTTGGAGGGCCTGTTTTATACCGGGGTTAAGTTGGCCACCGGCGCAAACACAAATGGGTGGTTCAGGACGAACCACCCAAAAAAAAGGAGAGGAAGAGAGGTCGATGTTCAGTAGCCCCCCTCATCAGATATACTCTTAGCAAAAAAAATAACGAATTCAATAGGGTCTACACTGTATTTTTTAAATATAAAAGGTGTATTTTCTACTTCATGAAACGATGACGAATTGCTTCCTGCTGCTGAGGGGAAAGGTTTTCCCAGTTGTCCAGTTCGTTTTGAAGCTGTTTGCGCTCCTTCGGCGGCAGGTGGCGCCACTTCTTGTGCAACTGCTTGTAGGATTTGCGCTCTTTGGGAGACATGCGTTTGAGGCGATTCATTCGCTGGCGCATGGTTGCTTTTTCTTCCGGGGAAAGCGACTGCCACTCTTTATATTTCCGACGTGCTTTTTCTTTTTCTTCCGGGGACAGATCCTGCCATTTTTTATTTCTCTTAGATAAGTATTCGCATTTCCAAAACGAATCTTCAATGCGATCCGGGACCAGGAAGGGTGTGGATTCGTGTTGAACCTTAGAACTATACCCCCATAACGGAAAGCAATATAATATAATAACAAGACCGGCTGTTGCCGCCGAGTAAATCAACCGTAGGTGGAGGGTTTTAAACAAAAAAGTGACGATACGCATCCTGTCTCATTCCCCTTGTATCGCTTTCTATTTCCCTTTGAGAATCGGTTTGACCATTAGGATCAACAACCCGGGATAGTTTTTGAATCGCATCCATCTCTTTTAATAATTCCAGATTATCCAGGATCTCCAGATCTTTGTCACTTAGCATCAATTCTTCATTTTGATTCAGGGAAACCGGCGCTATTCCGTTTGTCTCATTAAGGTTTACATAGCCAATGATGGCGACCGTAATAATCAGAATGCACGCGGTTGCAACGATCGGCAGCAACCGCCAGGATCTAAAATCCAGATACTGTCGCCACCAGGGCGGCTTTTGCTTGATGTTTAACTTCCGGGTAATATCCGCGACCAGGGATTTGACTTCCCGGGTCGACAACTCAGGTACCGCGGAACATTTTTTGAGTTTTTCCAGCATCGATGACAATCGTTGCCATTCAAGCCGGCAGCCGGCGCAAATTTTCAGGTGTTCTTTAACCTCTTGCCCGGTGTCGGGATCCAGTTCGCCGTGTACGTATAAAGTTAAATTTTCTTTCAGGTGTTCACAGGCTTGCATGCCGGCACCTCCTTAAACATCGGTCCATCCTTTAAGCTGCTTTTGGACGGCCCGGGTGGCGCGAAAAAGATGGGTTTTGACGGTTCCTTCCGCCAGGCCCATCGATTCCGCTATTTCTGCTATACTCATTTCCTGGAAAACTTTCAATTGAAATATGGTACGCTGTCTTTCAGATAAGTTATTCAACGCGCTTTTCACATCCCCCTCCAGTTGCCGGCGACTGACTGTCGCCAGGGGGTCTGAATTACCTTTGGTGTCCGGAAATTCTTCCAAAGAAGTCTGCGGCGCATGATCTTTATTTTTATCCAAACGCCCCGGGAAAAATATCTCTTTCCATCTTTTTCTTCGTCTTCGTGCATCAATACAAGTGTTTATCACGATGCGGTACAGCCAGGTATAGAACGAAGATTTTCCTCTAAACTGCTTGATTTTTCGAAAAGCCTGTAAAAAGGCGTCCTGGGTCCGATCCCGGGCCTCTTCGGCATCACCGGAGAGCATCTGATAGGCAATGGCATAGACTTTTTTCTGGTACCGCAAAACCAGTTGTTCGATGGCCCAGGGGTCTTCCTTTTGGGCGCGGCAAACCAGTTCAGCATCAGCGTAAACCGGACCCGACGAACGTGGCTCGTTGGATACATCGTCAATCGCGGACGAGTTTTGCTTTGCCAGGTTTAATCGCTTATTAGACACACGTTTGACCTTTACCACCACATCTATTTATTCGGCTGACAAAACCAATGGGCTTACAGCCCGGATATTTGATGACCTATCCGGGCTGTTGACATATTTATATGATATATCTTTCGGCGCTGGATTACAACTTACCACCTTCTTTTGGTTCCAATGCTGAATTCCACCCCTGGTTCGCTGATCGTTGCGGCTAGGGAAAATTCATTATATGACGGATCGTCGTCATAGGAATTTTCACTGGTGTAGCGCTGATGCCGATAGTGGTGGCGATGTTTGTTAATCCATTTATGGCGGTTGCTGAATCTATGCTGTCTGTAGCGGTGGGCCGGTCGATGAAGGGAGTGATGTTTTTTATATAAACGTTTGTAGGACCGGTTCACTTTGTGTTTATAATGAACCGGCTGACGATAGGAACTGCCTCTGTGATGTTTGGCCTGGATACGCTTTTCGGGCGTATAATTGCGATGCCGGTTTTTCCCGCTGTCCGCCAGGGAAGCGCCCGTGAATACAAAAATCAACGCGACAAGCATCATACTGATTTTCAAAAGTTTTGTTTTCATTGTTTGGCCTCCTTTGTCAGAATTTATTTATTTAGACTATCGGCAGGCCAAAAGGGTTTACAAAAATTTTTAAGCAGGTATTTATTTCCCCATTTTATTTTGAGGAATTGCCGTTGATGGTTGGTTAAACGACGGGGTTGTCTTTAATGCGATTGATAAGAAAATTGGCCAGGGATATGGCTGGAATTCAGCACCGGATATTACCGGTGAAACATTGCACTATAAAGCGCAATTTATTGATTTAAATAGAGATGTATTGACCAATAATTCAGCCGGGTTCGTTGCCAACCGCCCTGAAATCAATGCCATTCAGTTTGGCATCTTCCCAGATAGCCTTGCGGCGGTTGTTTCTGCAATTACGGCGGCTGTTCCCGTCGGTCTCAAGCAACGCCGCCTCGCCTTTGCTCCAGAAGGTTATCGACCCGTCACTGTATCTGGCCCCGGATCCTGACCGGACATGGGGCAAACTGATGGTCCCGTTCGGCAGAAACAGCCAGGCGTTCTCACCCTCTATCCGGGCGACAAACCCATACCCATCATTGCACTCATACACGTAGGTTTGCGTCCGGGGATGACGGCCCACGGTGATGGATTTATCAATGGCGGCAGCCTGGTCTCCTCCCTGGCGGCAGCCTACCGTCAGTGCCAGTGCGCAACCCAGGACAATAAGTGTAAAATTTAATGATCCCGATATGTTGAGAGTGTTTTTTCCTTTGGATATCGTCGGAAAACTAATCATAGGTTAAAGAAATTTGCGGGCTTGGCGGGTGGACGATTTTTACTTTGCCCATTGCCGTTTGGTGTCGTTGGTGAATATCATCAATGATTTTTTCAACCGAGTTCAGCTGCGGGGTGCCGTATAGCGACCGGTAGTGTGCGATCTGCTTTTCGACCAGAGGTACCAGCGGGTCGTGGGTCGCCAGTTGCCTGCTGGTAAATCCCTGCTCCAAGCCCTCGATGACCAGTTCCACCACGTCATAATCATATCCCAGGTCCTTAAAATCGCTTTGCCCGGGTTCGAGTCCGGCGGTGGGCACACGATTGACAATGGTTTCATCCACCCCCAGAAACAATGCCATTTCCCGGACCAGCCGTTTGGACAAACTGGCGATGGGACTGAGGTGAACCGCACCGTCGCCAAACAGGGTGTAATAGCCGATACCGAAATCCTCGTCCCGGTTGCCGGTACCGGCCAGTATTTTTTGTTCGGTGGCCCCTTTGGTCGACAGAACATTGGCCCGGACCCTGGATATCAAATTGCCCCGGTGGTAGTTTTTTTCAAATGCCTCCGGGTTGGTTGATTTAAATGCTTCCACCAGTTTTTCGATACTGTGAATTTCGTAGCGTATATCCAGTGCCTTTACCAGGGTCTCCGCGTCCTGGACGTCTGCCTTTTTGTTGATACGGGTCGGCAATATATACCCCACCAGTTCGAGATGTTGCTCTTTTTCCTTATTATATTTTGCAAAGGTCTTGTTGATCAGGGCCGCCGTCGTACTCGAATCGACACCGCCGGACAGACCGACAACACAGCCGGTGGCGCCCACCTCGAGAACCGTATCAATGACAAAATCACCGATTTCCCGGCTGACCGTCTCGCAGTCCATGCGGGGGAGCTTTATCGTTTTCATTACAAATTTTTACCAGAAAGCATTTACATGTCGGTAGTTGAGAATTTTTCGATCCTTTGTCAGAAGTGTTAAATTGTGAATCCTTGCCGTGGCCACAATGATTTGATCAGCCGGATCTTTATGGAAATCGCTCGGAAGGTTGCAAGATTCCAAAGCGATTTCAGGCGATAATTCGATTACCTTTAGTCCGCTATTTTTAATAGCATTATCCAGCCAAAGCTTTGGGTCAATTTTCACATTAATACGCCCCTTGACCATCATCATAGCAAATTCCCAGATGGAGATAGAGGCAATTGCACGTTGATTGGTTAGGGTTTTTTTTATCAGTTTTTTGGCGTTATCGGACAGAAGCTTAGTTGCGCTATGCGACCAAATCCAGGTATGCGTATCCAGCAAGATCATAATTTTAATCAAGCTCCCAGGCGTCAGCATCGATTACCGGTTCGGTTAGATCACCAATTGTTTCAACAAGACCCTCCATCGCACCAAGCAGCGGGTCTTTTTCTTTTGGCTGGCTAATGTGTACGAGCTTTGCTATCGGCTTACCGCGTTTGGTGATAATCACCTCCCCATGCGTTAGCTTGACTTGATCGAGGATTTTAAAGCAGTTTGCCCGAAAATCTGCGGCGTTGATTTCCATATGATAACCACCTCCCTTCTGTCCATATAAACATGTACACTTTTAAAGTCAAGTTTTTTTAGGAGAGTGGAAATACTGTGAGCTATGGAGCTCGTTTTGGAAGGATTCGCAATTTTCAACCGTATAGATACCCAAGAAAATGATTCATCTGCTTAAACCACCAAGGCCAGTCATGGTTCACATCATGGCCCCAGTAGTCAATCCAGGCCGGGACTGATTTTTTCCTGAACAGATAATCCAGGTAACGGGTATCTTCAATGGCTTCCTCTTCCCAGGCGCCCTGTCCCACGCAGACGATGATTCTGCTCCGGCGATAAAGATCCAGGTACCATGGATCCGTCATGCCGGACAAATAGCTTGCCGGAGAATTGAAGTAAACATCGGCTAATTCGGCTGCGGTCAGTTGAAATTCGGGTCGATCCAGACGGTAAAGACCGCTAAGGGCAATGGTTCCTTCGAAGACATCCGGATGCTTTAGAAAAAAGTTGACCGCATGGTAGGCCCCCATGCTGCAGCCATTGGTCATCACCCGCTCTTGCGGTGATTGACAGTGGTTGCGGATAAATGGAATCACCTCTTTGACGATGTAACCGTCGTAAACCTCGTGTCGCGCATTGCGAGCCGACGGGGAGACAGCATAATTGTACCAGGACTCTTCATCGACACTATCCACGCAAAACAGTTTGATTTTTCCGGCGTTAATAAATCCTGCAATGGCTTCGATCATTCCCATGCCCTCATAATCAAAATAGCGACCCCGGGAGCAGGGAAACACGATAACCGGTTTACCCCAGTGGCCGTATACCTTCAGGGCCATATCGCGCTTCAGGTGTTTGCTCCACCATTGGTGTTCTTCAATGTGCATTGTGAGTGTCCTTTATTCCCTCAATATAATCTAGAACTCCATAAGACGGATTCTTGATCCACCTTTGGTGAGTTTAGAATCCATATTTCCATATCTGGGGTCTTTACCCTGTCGATTTCTCTGTTTGGTGGCAGACTTTTAGATCGGAAGATATAGCCGATATCGCCCAGGGCACTGCTGAAAACCCCGGGGACGCTTTCGATCTGGACCATAAAGGCGCCATAACGCGACAGGATGTCCTCATGACTGTACCTATAACGCAGGTGGGCTTTGCGGCTGGCATAGCAGCAGTGATAATCCCGCGTATAATTAATATCTGCCCGATTATGAACCAGCAATTCGGCCCAGATCCGGTAGATGTCGATATCGCAGGCGAAGTTAAACATATCGGTGGTATAACCGCCCGGCGGCCGCATGTTGACTTCCAGGGAGACATATTGATCGACAGCCGTCTGGAAAAATTCGATGTGAAAAAATCGTTCCCGCACGTCAAAAGCCTTGAGGCATTCACGGCCGATTTTTTCCAGCGTTGGCGGGATATCGCGCAACGAATAGTAGTATATATGGCGTGCTTCGTTGACGGTTTCCATGATGCCCTGGCTGAACCTGTGAACTGTGTAAAATACGGGGTGGCCGT
>JAFDDW010000068.1 GCA_019310665.1 Deltaproteobacteria bacterium | reverse complement strand
AAGGTTGCCACCCCGGAGGGGAGTTTTGATTTCAAAACTCCCCTCGTGGGGGTCCACAACGTGGAAAACATCCTCAGTGCCGCAGGTGTCGGAACAGCGCTGAAGATTGCACCGCAGACGATCAAAGCCGGCATTGAAGCACTGTCGGCCATACCCGGCCGCCTGGAGGGAATAGAAAATTCCACCGGGCGATTTGTCTATGTCGACTATGCCCACACACCGGATGCCCTTGAAAACGCTGCATCGGCCATAAAAGAAATTGCCCCGGCCCGCATCATTTGCGTATTTGGATGTGGCGGTGACCGGGATCGAGAAAAACGGCCCATGATGGGTGAAATCGTCGCCCGGCTGTGCGATCTGGCTGTTGTCACCTCCGACAACCCCCGCACCGAAAATCCCCTGGCAATCATCGAACAGATTTTGCCGGGAGCCCGGCAGACCGAAGGTGTCGAATACTCGGCCCGGGATCTTGAAGCCGGGTTTGAAAAAAAAGGATATGTGATCGAACCCGACCGGCGGCGTGCCATTGAACTGGGAATTAACGCATCCCGGCCGGACGACGCCGTGCTGATTGCCGGCAAAGGCCACGAGACGTATCAGATACTGGGAGCAACGACCATTGATTTTGATGATCGCCAAGAGGCGCGGAAGGTGCTCCATAAGTTGGAGAGTAACTAAAGGTATAAGATAGATGAAAACAGAAACCCCCATACCTGGGACAACGCAAGAAATCATCGAGGCCACCCGCGGTGAACTTTTGTGCGAAGATCAGGATCGTCAGTTTTCCGGGGTTTCTATTGACTCGCGCAAAATTTTTCCGAGCGATATCTTTTTTGCCATTACCGGCGATACCCATGACGGGCATGGTTTTGCATCTACCGTTGTCGATCAGGGTGTGCGCGGTCTTGTAATCAGTCGCAATAAAGCCGGGCAAATGCCTATTGCGGCCTGGAAAGCAAACAATGTTGTGTGCATCGCGGTGGCAGACACCACCAAAGCCCTGGGTGATCTGGCCGCATTTAACCGCCGGCGTGCAAAGGCTTCAGTGGTGGCCATTACAGGGTCAAACGGGAAAACGACTACCCGCAAATTGACTGTCGAAGTTTTAACCCGGCAGTTCAACACACTGGCAACCGCGGGAAATTTTAATAACGAAATCGGATTGCCGTTAACCCTTCTGGGGCTGTCGCCCGACCATCAGTGGGCGGTGGTGGAACTGGGCACAAACAACCCCGGGGAAATCGCGAGGTTGACCGAAATATGCTCACCGGATATCGGGGTGCTCACCAATATCGGTCCGGCGCACCTGGAGGGACTCGGATCCCTGGATGGGGTCATGCGGGAAAAAGGAGATCTTATCAAAGGTCTTGGCCGGGATGGTAAAGCCGTTCTCAACGCAGATGATCCACGGGTGTTGCAGCTGGCCCGGGAAACGAAAAATGAGGTGCTGCTTTACGGGCGGTCACCAGATGCAGCCATCCGGGCCCAAGAAGTAAAAGAAGGTAAGGAAACAATTTCCTTTTTACTGATATTCGGTCAAGAAAGCATTGCGGTTCGATTGAATTCTCCCGGCCGTTTTATGATTTCCAATGCCCTGGCGGCTGCCGCCGTAGGATATTTGCTGGGAATTTCCGCCGCAACGGTTAAAAAGGGTATCGAAACGTTCACGCCCGAGGCGGGAAGAATGAATATCTTTCATCTACCCAACGGCGTCCACATGATTGATGATTGCTATAATGCCAATCCGGATTCGATGAAAGCCGCCCTGGCAGCCCTGAGCCGGATGGCCGCCGCCGGCCGGCGTATTTTTGTGGCAGGCGATATGCTTGAGCTCGGTGCCCAGGCGCCCCAGTTCCACAACGAAATCGGTGCTTTGGCCGCCCGCACCGAAATTGACCGGTTATATGCTACCGGTGAGTATGCGGCGGCGGTGGTCGGCGGCGCCCGGGAAGAAAGCATGCAACCGGCACACACCATAACAGGCTCGCGCGAGGAGATCATTGCCGATCTGAAAGACTGGCTGCAGCCCGGTGATTGGGTTCTGGTGAAAGGCTCTCGCGGAATGGCGATGGAGAAGGTGGTGGATGGTCTTAAAAAGTGGGCAGAAGAGTCTCGTGGCTAAAACTCAATTAAATAAGCATGAAATAACAAAAAACAAATCACAAATAACAAACAATATCCAATGACCAAAAAAACAAATTCAAAACACAGAGGAACTATTGAATATAGGAGCGACCTGGTTTCGGTCATTGGAATTTTGAATTTGATATTTATTCGTAATTGGTGATGGATATTATCGATTTTACTCGCGGCTGGAAGCCGCTCCCACGGGGAAGAAAAAAGGTTAATTGTTATTCGTTATTGATGATTCGTTTAATTAAAATGATTAACATCCTTAATTTTAGGCATTTTAGACAATTTAGGCAATTTAGGCATTAAAATGCTCTACCACCTACTATACCCTCTGCATACGACATTTTCGGTCTTTAACGTATTCCGTTACATTACGTTCAGGACCATTTACGCCAGTTTGACGGCCTTTCTCATCTGTTTTCTTCTAGGACCCTGGATGATCCGTAAACTGGCGCAAATGCAGGTGGGACAGTACATCCGTAATGACGGTCCCAAGACGCACCTGGACAAGGCCGGCACCCCGACCATGGGGGGGACGCTGATTATTTTATCTGTCGTGGTTTCTATTCTCCTGTGGAGTGATTTAACCAATTTTTATGTATGGATCACATTGTTTGTGGTCGTCGGGTACGGATTGGTCGGATTTATAGACGACTATCTGATGCAAGTTAAAAAGCAAAGCAAAGGATTGAGCGTTCGCACTAAACTGGTGTGGCAGGCCATCATCGCTCTGATTGCCGGCTTTCTGGTTTACATCAGCCCCGACTTTTCGACCCAGATTACCATACCCTTTTTTAAAAATGTTTCTCCGGATTTTGGCTGGGGATATATCATTTTTGCAGCTTTTGTCATTGTCGGAGCCTCTAACGCCGTTAATCTTACCGACGGTCTGGATGGCCTGGCCATCGGACCGGTGATTATTGCCGCCACGACCTACATGATTTTTGCCTATGTGGCCGGTCATTTCAAAATTGCCAATTACCTGCAAATTAATTACGTGTCCGGCAGCGGAGAATTGGCGATTTTCTGCGGGGCTATTGTCGGTTCCGGAATGGGGTTTTTGTGGTTTAACACTTATCCGGCTCAAATCTTTATGGGCGACGTCGGCTCCCTCTCGCTGGGTGCATTTCTGGGAACCGTCGCCGTCATCACAAAACAGGAAATTTTGCTGGTGCTGGTGGGCGGCTTGTTCGTCATTGAGGCCTTATCCGTCATTTTTCAGGTTAGCTTCTTTAAAATGACCAGTGGGAAACGAATTTTCAGGATGGCGCCCCTGCACCACCATTTTGAATTAAAAGGCTGGCCGGAGCCCAAGGTGATCGTGCGTTTCTGGATCATTGCCATCGCTCTGGCGATGCTGGCCATGAGTACGCTGAAACTCAGGTAGTTGAACGGCTAATGCCAAACCCTGACCGTTTCCGCTCTTCCTCAGGCTCTGCCCTCCTGCCGGGAAGGGCGAGACGGTCAGTTTAGAAAAATTTAAAAAACGTCAATTCGTTGAAAATGGAGCTTGCTGAAAAAAATATTGCCGTGGTTGGTCTCGGCAGAACCGGAATTGCGCTGGCCCGCTTTTTAAAAAAAAGAGGAGCGGCGGTCGTTGCCACCGACATGGCGGCCGAGAAAGACCTGGAACCCCAGGTACAGGAACTGCGTCAAATGGGCATCACTTTGGAATTGGGCCGGCAGAGTCCGGAAGTCTTCCAGCAAACAGATCTCATCGTGTTGAGTCCGGGAGTCCCTCACACCATCGAGCCCGTAGTTCGCGCACAGAAAAGTGGGACCCCGGTCGTGGGAGAAATAGAATTGGCTTCCAGATTTATTAAGGAACCGATAGTGGCGGTCACCGGTACCAACGGTAAAACCACAACCACCGAACTTCTGGGCGACATGCTCAAGCGCTCCGGTTTGGACGTATTTGTGGGGGGCAATATCGGCAACCCTTTAATCGGCTATGTAGACCAGGGACAGCCGGCCGATGTGATAGTGGCGGAGATCAGCAGCTTTCAGCTGGATACCATCGATCGCTTCAGGCCGAAAATTGCCGTGCTGTTGAACATCACAAGCGACCATCTGGACCGCTACCCGGATTTTGAAGCCTATGCCGCTTCCAAAATGCGGTTGTTCAAAAATCAATGCCCAAGCGACATTGCCGTACTTAACGGCTCGGATCCCCTGGTGCGGTCTCTAACCACGGGCTTAAAAAATATAAAGTTAATTTATCCGGAACCCGGTCAAAATGAAAACGGTGCCGTCATTAACGGCAATCAAATTTATTTTCAGATAAACAATTCCGGGCCGCTAAATCTTGACGGGCAAAATCAATGGTCGTTGAATTTGTCTGATATAAAACTCAGGGGCCGGCACAATCTGGAGAATGCCTGCGCTGCCGGTCTTGCGGCTATTGCGGCCGGAGCCCGGCCGGAAGCCATCCGGGAAACCCTGGATCGATTCCACGGTGGTGCCCATCGGCTGGAGTATCTCGACACGATTCAGGATGTCGCGTATTTCAATGACTCCAAGGCAACCAATGTGGATGCGGTTATAAAGGCGGTGCAGTCCTTCAGCCAGCCGGTGGTTTTGATCATGGGGGGGCTGGATAAGGGCAGTAATTTTGAATCCCTTAGAGAGATTTTACCCCGCCATATTAAAAACCTGATCGTCATGGGCCACGCCGCCGGCCTCATTCGAACGGCACTGGGAAATCTGACACCGACGATAACGGCCACATCCATGGCGGATGCCGTCAAGCAGGCTCAAAAGGCGGTTTCAGCGGGTGATGTTGTTTTGCTGTCACCCGGATGTGCCAGTTTTGATATGTATGACAGCTATGCCCAGCGGGGCGAAGACTTCCGCAAGGAAGTATTGAAACTCAAATGAACGAAAAGAAATCATGAGCCCTAAAAACCAGCCATCACCGTCAGCTGATTACGACATTCAGCTGTTGTTTCCGGTCCTTTTTCTTGTGGGAATCGGAATCGTAATGGTTTATAGCGCCAGTTCGGCGCTGGCTCTAAAAAAATTCGGCTCGGACTATCTATTTTTAAAAAAACAGGCGCTCTTCGCCTTGATCGGCATTGTCGGTCTGGTGGCCTGCCGGCACTTTCCCTACCAATGGTATCGACCGTTGACATATCCCTTGTTGGCTCTGGCGCTTTTGTTCCTGGTGGCTATTCAATTTACCGACTATGGTTTTTCGGCCGGCGGTTCAGCAAGGTGGTTGCGCATCAGCAATTTAACATTTCAGCCGTCAGAATTTGCGCGTTTCGCCCTGGTTGTCTTCCTGGCCTATTCGCTGGATAAAAAGAGAGAAAAAATCAAAGAATTTTCCATCGGGTTCTTACCGCACATATTTGTATTCGGTGTGTTTGCGGTCTGTATTTTTCAACAGCCCGATTTTGGCTCCGTGGTCATCCTGGCAACACTCACCTGGTTGATGATGTTTGTCGGCGGCGTGCGCTGTACGCATCTTTTCACGTCGCTGATCGTGCTGTTGCCCGTAGCGATCGTCTATCTGGTTAAGGCCGAATACCGGGTAAAGCGACTTTTGAGCTTTCTGAACCCCTGGGAATATCCATCGGATGAAGGCTATCAGATCGTCCATTCCCTGATGGCCTTCGGCACCGGCGGATTGTGGGGTACCGGAATTGGAAAGGGTTATCAGAAGTTATTCTATCTGCCCGAGCCCCATACGGATTTCATCTTTTCCATTATCGGTGAAGAAATCGGCCTGGTAGGTGTTTTGATTATCATCGGGCTTTATGTGCTGATTCTGATCAAGGGCATTCAAATTGCCCGCAACGCACCGGACACATTCGGATCACTGATGGCTTTCGGGTTGACCAGCGCCATGGGCCTTCAAGTTTGCGTCAACATGGGGGTTGCGTTGGGCCTGCTGCCGACCAAAGGGCTCGCCCTGCCCTTTTTAAGTTACGGCGGCACGTCTCTGTTGCTGAATATGGCATCCATAGGGATTTTGATGAACATTAGTGCGTCAAAAACTACATGATATTAGAAAATAACCAAAATAAACCGCCTGAGGTTGGAGGTCTGAGGTTGGAGGCGCAAAAAAATCCAGCCTCAAACCTTCAGTCACGCCACCGGCGGGACGATCCTCAAGCGGAGCGCTCCTTGGGCGAAGCGCCTCGGGCGCTCAGGATCGTCATTGCCGGCGGCGGCACCGGAGGTCATTTGTTTCCCGGGATTGCAATGGCCAAAGAATTTACGGCCCGCAATTCAGCAACCCGAATCCTGTTTGTCAGCACCGGCAACACGCTTGAAAAATCAGTGCTGTCCGGAGCCGGTTTTGAACTTCGATGTATCCCGGTGGCTGGAATTAAGGGCCGGGGAATATGGAACCAGATAAAGGCTATCTTGAAAATTCCCGGAGGAATTTGGTCAGCTAGGCGGATCCTGAAAAAATTCTCACCGGATTTGACCATCGGTCTGGGAAGTTATTCAGCAGGGCCGGTGGTCATCGGCGCCTGGTTGAGCAGGATTCCCATCGCTATCCATGAACAAAATATCCTGCCGGGAATCACCAACCGAATTTTATCGCGGTTTGCAGACCGGATCTACATCTCATTTGAAAATACCCGATCCGGCATGGATCCCCAAAAAGTGCGATGGACCGGTAATCCGGTAAGACCGGACCTTTTAGAAAGTGCCGCGCATCCTGAAAACGAAACAGCACAGGACACCGCCCATGGCCGGTTCACGGTTTTGATTATCGGCGGCAGCCAGGGCGCCCACCGGATAAACATGGCAATCATAGAAGCGCTGGATCACCTCAAAAACAAAGAGCGCCTGCATTTTGTGCATCAAACCGGTGAGGCGGATGAGCAATCGGTCACAGACGCTTACCGGGATAAAGCGGTCAGCGCTATAGCTCAGGCGTTTTTCGATAATATGGCCCTTCAGTACGGCCAGGCGGACCTGATCATTTGCCGGGCCGGGGCGACAACGGTGGCCGAAATCACAGCCCTGGGAAAAGCGGCAATTTTTATCCCTTTCCCGTATGCAGCCGACGATCACCAGATGTTGAATGCCGCCGATCTCTCCAGTGATGGTGCCGCTGAAATAATCATTGAAAAAGATCTCAACGCTAAAATGCTGGGTGAGAAAATAGAAAATTACAGGGATCAACCCCAGGCTTTAAAAGATATGGCCGCAAGGGCCCGGCGTTTCGGCAAACCCGACGCTGCCAAAAATATTGTTGATGACTGTTACCGTTTGTTAGCCGAGTGATGCCTGATACGCGATGCTTGATATTGGGTACTCGATGAGAGGATTTTTAAATTTACAGATCACCGGGTTTCAGGTGTCGGGTGTCAGGTGTCAGGGAACAGAAGACAGAAAAAAGAGGACCCTCCTTCGCCTTTCAGGCTACGGAGGGCAGGCAGAGGACAGAGGCTCTTGAATGCGGAATTGGGATTGCGGGATGTGGAATTAAAATGATTTCGGATTGGTCAAGTTTTCACCCCGTAACCCGCAACCAGAAACGCGCAACGCGCAACTCGTAACCCGTAACTCGTAACTCGTAACTCGAAACCATGTATCTAAAAAAATATCATATCCATTTTGTGGGAATCGGCGGTATCGGAATGAGCGGCATAGCCGAATT
>JAFDDW010000720.1 GCA_019310665.1 Deltaproteobacteria bacterium | reverse complement strand
AAAGACGCCGTGGCACTGGGGTTGAGACGTTACATGATGTGATGATCGCTGCAACCAACAACTGATTATGCGGATCAGGATACCTTTCCCCTGAATCGTTGATTACGCTAATAAATCTTGATTTTAGCCACCACCTGGCGGACATCGCTTAAACATCATTTTCCTTTCGGATTTTTAGTAGAACACTGACAATTTCCAAACCTTTTCTCCATTTTTATTTTTTCCATTATCGTGGACATGCCGTTTTCCTGATAGTCTTTTTGGATGTCATCAACAGGGTATTCGAAACAGTAGCAAATTAAATCGTTCACAATGTTGTCCTTAAAAATTTAGTATCACAGGGTTTTAATATATGGAGATTATATCAGTTCTGAAAAAACCAGTGATATCATACAGGCCAGCATCAAGATTGGCGCTTTTCCAGACTGGTGCTTTCTTGCCACTATCTCACTTCCATAACCCAAAATGCCAAATCGTGACGCATACCATATCTTGTGGTTGTGCCATCAGCGCAAATATTTAAGATATCATACCAGGTAATTTATTTATCACATGATGTCAACGCGTTGTGATATTGAGAATCTTCCAAGCATCAAGCTCAATTGAAAAGTTACAGATATGGTATTCGGAAGCGCGCGTTACTTTTCAAAAAAAACTTCATATCCGTTTGATCTATTGGTTGGCCCTCTCCGTGAGTCTCTCCGCTCTCTCCATTGCGATTAAAACATTTCTTCGAAATAAATGATACGGGATATCAGTGTTAAGGTGACCAAACATATCTTTATATCCATTTTCTGACAGTCTAGATAAATTTGGCAAATAGAAAGAATCTCCCCAATCTTTGATTTTCTTCTGAAAGTGATCGGTCATTTTCGTCGCTAAAGGAGATTTAAGGTGCTTCCTGTTCCAGGGACAGGAATCCTGGCATATCTCACAATCACCGATTCTATTTTCCATAACAATCTTTAAATTTTCAGGTATTTTATCATTTTGTAATAGATATGACATACACTTTTTAACATTCAAAACATATGGTTGATCGAGCGCCGCTAAGGGGCAGGCTGTTTGACATTTGTCGCAATTGCGGCATCTGTCGGATTCTTCAATGGTGTTATGCTCTAAATCGGCGTCTGTTATAATTCCTCCAAGCGCTAAAAACGTCCCGAACTTCTTTGATATAAGCAGGGAATGCTTGCCTTGCCATCCCAGGCCTGCACGTATTGCAGCAAGCTTTAATGGAAGAATAGATCCCTCTTCTAAAGAGCCATCGCAAATCTTCGTTTGATATCCCTCTTGCCTTAAAAATTCGGCAACGGGTACAAGTGGTTTCACGACATCAAGAAAAAAACCCGAGAGATAGAGCCTGCTTGTTCGGCCATACCACGCGTTTTTCCACTCAGGCATGGTTACACCACCGATATAGATCCCCGCAATAATAATAGACTTTGCGTTTGGCAGGGTCAGTTTCGGATCTCGTCGTTGATGGTAATTTAATGCATAGCTTGTAAATTCGGATGCCTCCGTAAATCCCACAGCGTCGATACCTAGGGAGTCAGCAAGACTCCTTATATTTTCAGAAAGCAAATGTTTTTCCATTTTTCTTCACTATATTAATGAAAGCCTCCGGCTCGTGCAAAATCCAGGTGGTAATTCAAGCAAATCTTGCCACATTCTGAATCACCTGCACCAAAATCGACATTGACATTCAGCCCCTCCTTCGATAGTCAATTATACCTGTGCCATCCAGAATTAAGAACCTGAACAGGAGACACATCGGTTTGGATTTTAATCCGTGCATGAAACACAAAGCGGTGAGAAAAGCCGTTCGCAAATTCGCTGAGACGGAACTCGGCCCTATCAGCCACGAAATTGACCGCGATTCCCGCTTCCCCTGGGAAGTCATCGAGAAGATGGGCCCCTTGAATTATTTTGGCCTACAGGTACCCAAAAAGTACGGAGGTGCCGAACTCGATACCATCAGCTATGCCATTACCATCGAAGAATTATCCCGGGTATGCGCCGCGATCGGCCTGTGCGTTACGGTGCACAACAGCGTGGGGGCCTACCCCATCGTGCGCTTCGGAACCGAAGACCAAAAAAAGAAGTTTCTGCCGTTGATAGCCAGCGGCGAGTACATCGGGGCCTTTTGCCTGACCGAAGCCAATGCCGGTTCCGATGCCGGGGCGGTTGAAACAACAGCCATTTATGATAATGGAGAGTATGTCGTTAACGGCACCAAAGTATTTGTAACCAATGGCGGCGTTTGCGGCCTTGCCCTTATTTTCGCGATCACGGATCCGGACAACCCGCGCCGCGGTGCCAGTGTTTTTATGGTTGAAAAAAGCATGCCCGGTTTCTCGGTAGGCGAATTGGAGGACCTGTGCGGTATGCGCGCCAACCCGGTATCATCATTGTTTTTAGAAGATGTCCGGCTGCCAAAATCCCATATTCTCGGCCGCCAGGGCGACGGGTTGAAAATCGGGCTCAGCGCCCTGGACACCGGACGCATCGGCATCGGCGCCCAGGCCCTGGGGATTGCCCAGGCTGCTTTTGAAGCGGCGGTAAAATATTCCAAAGCCCGCCAGCAGTTTAAAAAACCGATCTCATCCTTTCAAACCATCCAGAACTATCTGGCTGACATGGCAACTGAAATAGACGCCGCCCGACTCCTGCTGTATCGCGCCTGCGCCTTCAAGGATGCGGACCAGCCCTTTGGCGCCGAGGCCGCCATGGCCAAACTTTACTGCAGCACCACCGCCACACGGGTGACCAACCTCGCCCTGCAAATCCATGGCGGCTATGGTTACAGCAAGGAATTCGATGTCGAGCGTTATTTCCGGGATGCTAAAGTCACCGAAATATATGAAGGCACCAGTGAAGTGCAGAGAATGGTAGTGGCGCGGTCGGTGCTTTCACAACTAACATAGCTACGGATTGTATGAACAAGTTTATTGCGTTCCCATATTAAATTCCAAATCACAAAACACAAATAACAAATAAATAACAATGACCAAAATTCAAAAATCCAAACCGATCAGTCATGATCGATAACATGCAATCTTCCTCTGTAA
>JAFDDW010000719.1 GCA_019310665.1 Deltaproteobacteria bacterium | reverse complement strand
GTGATCGATGAGATCAGCATCCGGCTGGATGTTAAGGTCAAACCGTTTCAAATCACCAAACGCCATATCCTGGTTGATCGCCTGGTGTACGACCCCCAGGTTATCGAAGCCATCCAGCAAAAGGCGATTGAACGGCAATGCCCCCGTGAAGTCGTCCAGGCCGAAGTTTTGTCCTACGCCAAAGAAATCGTCCCCTCTTTTAATGCCTACCTTTATTTCCGGCTGGGCTACTGGCTGG
The DNA here is from genome assembly GCA_019310665.1 of Deltaproteobacteria bacterium. Lineage (GTDB taxonomy): Bacteria > Desulfobacterota > Desulfobacteria > Desulfobacterales > JAFDCJ01 > JAFDCJ01. The sequence goes on along the minus strand of JAFDDW010000719.1, from coordinate 3,308 downwards.
CAAAAAAAATTGCCCGCCTTTTATACCGCGTGCGCATCGGCCTTGCCGGCAGCCAGGAATTTGCAAGTATCGCACCTGATGCCACGGTCGTATTTGTGATGAATCACCGCAGCAACATGGACTATATCCTGGTGGCCTTTCTGGCAGCGGAAAAGGCGGCACTTTCCTATGCGGTGGGAGAGTGGGCCAAAATCTGGCCGCTGCAAACCCTGATCCGGGCGATGGGAGCTTATTTTGTACGCCGTAAATCAGGCAACCCCTTATATCGGCGGGTGCTCGAACGCTATATTAACATGGCTACCAAAGAAGGGGTTTGCCAGGCCGTTTTCCCTGAGGGCGGGCTCAGTCGCGACGGCCGCCTGCGGCCGCCGAAGTTGGGCATTTTTGACTATATGCTGCGCAACTACGAGCCGCAGAAAGATCGGGATATCGTTTTCATTCCGGTGGGAATCAACTACGATCGAACACTGGAAGACCGGAGCCTGCTGCGGGCCTTGGATCCGGAAGCCCCCCAAAGAAGCGGCTGGTTTGCGATCAGGACCTCCTTGGGCTTTATCTGGCGCTGCGTGATGTTGATGATCCTCAGCCGCTGGCAGCGCTTCGGATACGCCTGTGTCAATTTCGGACCCCAGATCTCCATGCGCAAATATTGTCGTGAGGCCGGTATTGATTTCAGCCGGATGGAACGTGACGCCCGTTTTACTGAAATCAAAAAACTTGCCGGGCGAGTTATGTCCGACATCAAACAGGTTGTTCCGGCTTTGCCGGTCTCTCTGGTGGCAACGGTTATGAGAGAAACCGGTGACCGGGGTTTGAGCGCTTTTGAAGTTGAAGCCCAGGTAAACCAATTAATCGAAAAGCTTCAGGCCGACAGGGTGCCGGTATATGTTACGACCAGAAGCCGGGTTCAAACCATCTTAGACGCGTTAAATATGCTAAAATTAAGAAATCTGGTGGTTGAATCCGACGGGATATACAAAATCGTCCCTGAAGAGTATGATGTGGTGTCCTATTATGCGAACTCAATCGTGCACTGACTAACTGATCGTTAATTACTCCGCCCTGAAAAATAGCCATAACAGGGTTGGGTATAGTAAATTTATTCTTTGAAAATTAAAGAAAATATTTAGAAGTTTATCCGGGCGGATTAATTAATCATCAGCATCTATGATGAAATTAAAAAGTCAAAAAAAGCATAAAAAAATGCGCAGCATAAAATAATTAATCCGCCGGACCTACGATCTAACAACTTACTTCAGTTTTCAAAGAACAATTTGCAACCCTAAATGTGTTATTTTTCAGGGCGGATTAATTAACAAATAACGAAAGTTTGGTATATTATAGCGATGAATAATTGCATCAAATACGTTGTTTTCCTTGCAATCCTTTTGGTTTTGTTGGCATCCTGGCCTCCGAATTCGCGGGCCGAGTTTTATGATGACGAGGGAAATATTTTTTATGTCGACGATCTTTCCAGGGTACCGGAAAAGTATCACAATCAGATAAAGGTGTATCGGGAAAAATATGACAATCTTTCCGAGGAAGAAAGATCCCGGGCACTTGAAAGGGAAAATGAGCAGTTACAGGAGCAGGCACGGGAACAAGAACGCCAGGTAAATGAAAGACTATTGCAAACCCAGCAATTCGAGGAAGAGGAAAGACGCAAACAATCGGAAGCCGCCAGGCAGAAACTGCAGGAAAAGACTGAGACCAGAGTAATATTGGAAGGTAATCGGATACTGATTCCGGTAACGTTTAACAACAACGGCATTGAAGTCGAAGTCAATCTTTTACTGGATACAGGGGCCTCGCAGATCGTCTTGAATCGGAAGGTGGCAGATGAGCTCAACATCGTCGCTCTTAATAAGGGTTTGGCCCAGGTCGCCGGGGGGGCAAATATCTACACGGAGTTGGGTAAGGTCAGTTACGTGAAAGTGGGGCCGTTTAAAATGGAAGATGCCGCTGTGCTTATCATCGCCCATGAGGGGGCCCCGGTTAATCACAGCGGACTTCTGGGGATGAATTTTCTAAAGAATGTGGCGTACTCAATCGATTATAAAAACCGGGTCATTCGCTGGAAATTACCGCAGGGGGCAGGGGAGCCGAGTAATTAAACGCCTCGGAATTTATACAACGTTATAAATCCAGAGCTCATTTATAACCACTTAACCAATCAACTAATCAACCAATCAACTATATTTGAAATCATGGAAAGTTTGTTAGATTGGGGAATACAAGTCGTCCTGTGGTTTCAACAGTTTAGTCCTACCCTGGATTTGCCGTTTAAGGCCTTTACCTTTCTGGGAGACAAAGAATTTTTTTTGCTGTTGATGCCGTTGGTTTACTGGTCTATCAATCGCCAGGCAGGGGCCAGACTGTTTATGCTGTTGCTGTTTTCGGCCTACCTTAACGAAGTCGCCAAGTTGCTGGCAGATCAACCCCGACCGTTTAACTATGATCCCCGGGTTATGAAAATCGTCCATGCAGACAGCGGCGGGTTCCCCAGCGGTCATACCCAGAGTGCTGTTGTCGTCTGGGGCTATCTTGCCTGCCGGTTTAATAAGCTTCCGTTGTGGTTGCTTGCCGGATTTCTTTTATTGGCCATCCCCCTGTCGCGGATATACCTGGGAGCCCATTTCCCCACCGATCTTTTGGGCGGATATGCAATCGGCGCTCTGGTGCTCTTCCTTTTTCTCCGGCTGACTCCGCGGATAGAATCATGGTTTTTAAATAAGGGGATTATCTACCAACTGGGGGCCTCAATTGGGTTGCCGGTATTGCTGATTTTGTTTATTCCATCCGGCAATGACGGCCTATTGACAGCGGTTGGCGCCTTAATGGGAGTCGCTACAGGTGTTGTCCTGGAACGACGCTGGGTGCGGTTTTGTTCTGACGGGCGATGGTGGAAGCAGGTGATACGTTATCTCGTGGGAATTGTTATTCTTATCGGGGTGTGGCTCGGCTTGCGAATTGCCTTTGACCAGCTCGAACCCGCTGACGTGTACCGGGTTATCCGGTATGCACTGGTTGGTTTGTGGGGTGGTCTGGGAGCGCCCTGGCTGTTTGTGCGTCTGAAACTGGCTGAGAAAAAACCATGAGGGATTTTGGAATTCGGATTTGGGATTTGGGATTTTTTATAGGATTTTAATCGATCTTTAGAAAATAACAAAAAAATTAAACCTTTGGCCATGCCTTACGGCATTCTTGCAGATATCGTTGTATTGATCCATCTGGCGTTTGCAATCTTTGCTGTGCTGGGCGCATTTTTGATAATCTGGCGGTCTTGGATTCTCTGGCTGCATCTGCCG
>JAFDDW010000718.1 GCA_019310665.1 Deltaproteobacteria bacterium | reverse complement strand
GATGCCCCCGATCATTTTTATGGTGGTGGTCTTGCCGGCACCGTTGGGACCGATAAATCCAAAAATCTCTCCTTTTTTTACAAAGAGACTTAAATCGTCCACGGCCGTAAAATCGCCATACTTTTTGGTAAGAGCTTTAAGTTCGATCATAATAAAATGCCTAAAATGCGCTAAAATGCCTAAAATGCCTAAAATTGTGGAGTCGCTACGCTCCGTCTTTTTTAACAACTTAAACCCGAAACCTAACACCTTGCTACTCTATTACCTTTAAATTAATTTTACCAATAAATCCCATTAAATCAAGTTGTTGTCGTGGAGACCCGGTGACCAGTCGTATATGGCTGACATCGGCTGGTACCTGTCCGAAAAGGGCATCGACGGTTACCCAGCGGCCCAAATACACCAGGTTCCAGGCATGATAGTAAAACCGGCCTTTTAGATATACCAGGCCGGCTTCAAGCCGACAGGGAATTCCGGTCGCCCGGGCCAGGGCAGCGAACAGCACAGCATGCTCATTGCAGTCCCCGACCCGATTTTCCAGGGTGGAAAGCGCATCCGGCAAAGAAAGCACCGGTCGTTTATCAATATTTTGATACACCCAGTCGACCAGCGCCTGAACTTTATCCAGTGGTGTCATTTGGCCGGCCACGATTTTTTGCGCCAGGGTCTGGATATTTTGATGGTCGGACTGAATAAAAGCCGTCGGTTGTAAATAGATCTTTTCAAAGGCCCCTAAATTTTTTCCATCCAGATCATGGGCCAGATTCGCTAATGATTCTTTGTCGATCGTCAAAACATTGTTTCTGAAAATCTGCCGGCCACCGTTAAGCCGAACCCTTGTATTCTGAATACCGCTGATCTCAAATTTCAGCCTTTCAAGTTGAGCCGGATTCGCAAGCATTACATTGGATGCCACCGATGCGATTTTTGTAAGATCCGCGCTGGATTCCACGGCAAGATCTTCGAGGGCAATTTCCCGGGTGGTCTTCTCAAGCCGGATGCCCAGGATACCTTTTTCCTGCAACACGTCGCCGGACGCATCAATCCAGGCAACCTGGGTGGTACCTTTGAAATCCAGAGCCACCTTGGTCCCCAATGTGGCCGGATCAAAGATATCAAATGCATATTTGTCACCGGCTTTAAGTGCAACAGCGGCCAGGGCCGATGTTATTCCGGCCATAAGGTAGGGTTTGTTTTTAAGCCGGATGTCCATCCGGCGGCGGCTTCCGGCACTGGCCGAAGTGACAGTCAGCACCTCTCCGGATAGGGTGCCGTTTACGCTGAAGCTGAAACGTCCGGAATTAATTTCAAAATCAAAAGCGGACAGACTGTAATCAGCCTTGAGACGTCCCCGGGTTTTAAGCTGGATATCCTGGACCAGGCCCATGGTATTAATGCGCATGAGCACCGTTTCCTGCAGACGGTACCCCTCACTGTCAGGTGAAATTTTGGTGTGTGAGAAGCCGATTTTGCGGTTGTTTTGGAAAATATTCATCCAGGTTTCTTTTTCGTGAGGTGAACTGATGCTATAAATTTCAAGGGATTGGGGGCGGTTAAAAAATTTTTCGAACAAATCCAGACGGATCATGAAAAGGAGCAGAAACGCCAGGAAAGCAAAGGTGCCCGTTACCCAGAACCATTTGTTTTTATATAATCTCATTGGGTTGATTATTGCCCGACAGACAGGGATTGGTTTACTAAAATCGAACAGAGACCGTGCCCAAAAAAAAGGCCGGACCATCGAAGGTCCAACCCTTTTATTATAACACGAATTTTGATTTATTTGGCAAAAGGTATCCAGTGTTTAATTAATTTTTTATACCTGCCGTCATTATTAATGGTTTTCAGGAAGTTGTTTGCCGATTCCAGCAACTCTTTATTATCTTTCCTGACAGCCCAGGCTAACGACTCTTCCGTTAAAGGGGCAAACAGCGCGGTCAGACCGTTGATTTCATTTTCAGAAGCTAAATAGAGAATCATGGGACCATCATAAATAAACATGTCAATCCGTTTATCGATCAAAGCCTTTACGGCAGGTCGTGAAGTTGGAAAGGTTATCTTCTTGACACTACTATATTGTTCATCTACAAAATATTCACCATAGGTATTTTTAATAACGCCTATGGCGGAACTCGTTGTTAAAGCAAAAAAGCCGGTGTTGAAGCGAGCGGCATCCTCCCTGCGTATCAGGGCCATCTGACCACTTTTCAAATACGGGATGCAGAATGCAATTCTTACTTCTCTGAGCGTGGTTCTAGTCATACCGGACATGATGATATCAGTCTTATTTGACAGCAAGGCCGGTATTTGGTCTTTCCAATCAAGCTCTACAAATTGCAGTGATTTTTCCAGATATTTTGCCAATCCCCTTGCAAAATCGGCTTCCAATCCGATAATTTTATTTCCCTGCCGGTAAACCAGGGGCTGGGCGTCGGTTGAAACCCCGACGCGCAATACATTTACATCCGGAGAGATTTCGGTAGTTTTAACGGCATGTTGCCCGGGTGTGCTACATCCCATATGCAAAAGCAAGCCTGCGAGAAAGCATAACAGAACCAACCATCGAAGACGGCTTAGATTTTTAAGCATTCTTTATGTCCTCCTCTGTCAATTCATCAGTAATTATTTATTAACGCCTAAATTCCTCAATCAGACCCGTGTCCAATTTTTATGCAATCCCATAACAGCTATAGAGACACAATATTTTCCCAAGCTGAATGACGAGATCTGAACATACCACACTATGACAAAATTGTCTGCCTGGCAAATCTAAAATTCCGTGAACCGATTAATTCATTTTTTTTTCTTGACAGCTTTTGGTTTATTCGCGATATAATAGCTCTGATCAACGAATACAGGGGGATTGGCGAAATCGTCATCTTCTATATAGACGTCCGTTACAGAGACCCATGATATATCCTTTTCGGAGATGAGATTAATTCAGGCTTTACAGAAAAAGAAAAAAATG
>JAFDDW010000067.1 GCA_019310665.1 Deltaproteobacteria bacterium | reverse complement strand
AAAGGCAGTGATCGCATGACCTCGCTGGCCATCAATGAGCCGGTTGATCCCCCCAGGGCGATAACGCCGTCCAGCTTTCCCTGGGTTAACAACTCCGCAGCGAGGCGTGAGCCGCCGGCCATCATGATGTTGGTGATGCGGGTTCGATCGCGGGAAATTTGAATTTCTTCAAAACTGCCGCCGCCGGCCTCCGCCACCCGGGCCGCGGGGATGTCAATTCCGGAAATATCGCTTCCTCGCCCGGAGATATCCATCAGAATCGGCGCAAGACCGATGGCACTCAATTTGTCTTTAAGATATAATGTCTCCTGGCCCTTGGTGTCTAGAGTGGATATGACTAGAACTGATTTTGGCATAAATTATCCTGCTTGTGTAATTAAACATTCATTTGTGACAGAGAGAAATGTTAAACGGTCCTGTATGTCTGATATAGAAAAATGAATGGATTCGATTTTTATAAAAAATAATAGACAGGATTTACAGGATTATTAGGATTAAAATCCTGTTTTATCCTGTTTATCCTGTCCAAATAAATTATTTTAAAATAGAATCCATTCCTTAATTTCAGGCTTCTTTTGCTACTTTTTCTGCGATATCTTTCTTCAGCGTTTCTTTGTTCACTTTCCCCGAATCACCGACGGCGGGGAATTCGTCGACGACTTCGAGACGCTCGGGAAGCTTGTACATGGCCAGTTTTTTGCCTTTGAGAAATTCAACCATTTCTTCAAAGCTGAAATCCTGACCCCCTTTGGGGATTACGTAAGCGCAGGTACGCTCACCCATTTCCCGGTCCGGATATCCCACCACGGCCACCGAGGCCACCTTGGGATGACCGTTGACCAAGCCTTCGATTTCCGCCGGATAAATATTTTGACCGCCGCGGATAATCATGTCCTTGGCCCGGCCCAGGATCCACAGGCACTCCTGGTCAAATTTCACAATATCACCGGTGGTGGTCCAGCCCTGGGGGTCGAATACGGTGGAAGTCAATTCTTCATCACGATAGTAACCGGCCGGCGCATGGGGTCCCCTGAAATATAGAATGCCGGGTTCGCCATCCGGTACCGGTTCTCCGGTGTCCTTGTCCAGCAGACGAACCTTGTTGCCCGGCAGCATGCGTCCGACGGTTCTGCGGCGAAGATCCTTGGAATCTTCCACCCGGCAGCCGGAGACCGAGCCCATGTCCTGGGTCCCCAGGTCGCTGGTAATATTGGCACCGAAGGCGGTTTCGGCTTCTTCGGCAATCTGGGGCGAGAGATAGCCGCCGGCGGAACGGATAAAACGCAGAGAGCTCAAATCGTACTTGGAGGAATCAACTTCCAGCATTCTCACCAGATGGGTGGGCACCACACCGATGGCGGTGGCCTTTTCCTTTTCAATCAGGGCCAAAGCGGCCTCCGGGTCAAATTCTTCCAGCATGACCGTTTTGGCGCCGGCTATTGGAGCGGCAAAATAGGTGAGGGTACCGGCGGCACCACCGGCATGGGGTGCAATCGCCATGGTGATGTCCTCGTTGGTAAGTCCCCAGATATCCACGCGGCCTTTAGAGGTGCACACGCGTGGGGCTGTGGGCCATTCCACCAGTTTGGGTATGCCGGTGGTTCCCGATGTCGTTGTCAGCAGTGCCACGTCCCCAATTGCGTCCAATCGGCGTGCTTTAAGGGCATCTTCATCAATCGGTTTTTCAGCAGCAGCCTGCGCTAATTTGGTTAGCGAATAAGTTCCCTCCGGTGCATCTTCCGGAACTTCGTCGTCGAAAAGAAAAATCTTTTCCAAATGGGGGAATTTCTTCTGAAGTTCCCGGTACATTTCAAGATAATTGAAGTTACGGTATTCGTTTAGAATAACAACGGCGGCGGCCTCGGTTCTTTCCACCATGTAAGTCAGCTCTCTTTCCCGTAAATACGGATAAACGGTCAGAGCGATAAGGCCGGCTCTTTCAGCAGCGATTCGTGCCAGAAATCCATAGACACTGTTTGGCGATTGAATAATGATCCTGGACGATTGGGGAATATCCATTTCTACCCATGTGTAGGCAATGGCATCCACCAGTTTTTTAGCTTCGGCCCAGGTGACCCGATACTTGGAATCGACCAGGGCTTCCTGATCGCCGAATTCCCGGGCGTTTCGATCCCAGAAATCATAAAATAGCTCCCGGGTCCAATACCCGTTCTTTAAAAATTCATCCACCATTTCCTGGTTGTACCTGATTGGTTTCACAAATTACCTCCCACATGCAGCTCGTAGCTCATAGCTGTAAGCTGATAGTTTGAAAAAGTGATTTTCTTAATTTTAACGGAAGCAATAGACTATAGTTTCGATCTCAATGCTGAAGCCCATAGCAGGGGAATCCTTTTGCTATGAGCCCCGCCTGGGCGGGGCTATGAGCTATCAGCTTTACTATAGTCCCAGTTCCGACCACCTGCTTTTGACTCTTGCCACCACTTCAGGATCCAGTTCAATCGGGATCGGCTTATCTTTCCAGTCATAGGGAATGGTGGCATCCAGCAGCAGTCGGCCGGTGATTTCTCTGGCGTTGATGGGCAGCGAGGGGTCCAGGGGTGTGGACCGGCCGCGTTTGATGACCTGGGATCGATTGGGCTGGAACCGGAAACTCAGGGCATACATGACACGGGGAATATCCCAGGGATCGATGTCCTCATCCACCACGATAACGGTTTTAAGCCCATAGGCGCCCATCTCGGTGGAGATGGCGGCGGTGAGTACCTGGTCGGCGTGTCCGGGGTACATTTGCTTCATGGAGATGATGGCCAGAAAACGCCCGGAGCCTTCCGGCGGACAATAAACTGCTTTTAAGCCGGGTATTTTCATGGCCAATAATTGCTGCCACAGGGTTGCGCCGTAAGACAGCGCCATGGTCATGTGGGTGTCGGTGACGGCCCGGCCTACCGTGGTGCCCCATAAAATGGGATTATTTCGGTGGGTCACACATTTAACATCGATAAAATTGCGCGGGTCCGTGCCGACGCCCGAATAATAGCCGGTGTACTCGCCAAACGGTCCTTCTTCCATGAATTTGTCGGCATCCACTTCGCCTTCAATGATAATTTCAGCATGGGCCGGTACGGGAAGATCCACGGTTTCTCCCGGGACGACTTCGACAGCTTCGCCCCGCAGGGCGCCGGCCACATCATACTCTGATGTAAAGGCCGAAACCCGGGCGGCGCCCAGGATAAACAGCAGGGGATCGCATCCGATAACCGAGGCCACCGGCATGGGTTTGCCCATGGCCTGGTATTTTTTTAAGATGATGTCGGCGTGTTTGCCCTTGATGAACTGGGTTCCCATTTTATCTTTGCCAAGCAGTTGGCTGCGGTAGGTGCCCAGGTTCACCCAGCCGGTCTCGGGATCTTTGCAGATGATGAAATGAGCGGTGCCGATAAAACGTCCGCCGTCCAGAGGATACCACTTAGGAACGGGAAATTTGAAAAGATCGATGTCGTCGCCTGTCAGGATATTTTCTTTACAGGGTGCGGCTGAGGATTCCACCATTTTGGGCGGTGTCAGGTTTTCACCCAGTTTGGCCCATTCATTGTAAAGGTCCACCAGGGTGGATTCGAGGGACAGCCCCATGATTAAAGCCAGCCTTTGCGTCGTGGTGCAGACACTGGTGATGACCGGCGTGTCATAATCTTTTACATTTTCAAAAAGAAGCGCCGGACCGCTCTGCTCTTCATTAAGCTTGGCGATATGTGACAGCTCTAAATTCCAGTCGACTTCGGCGGTGATCCGTTTACACAGACCGATTTCTTCAGCTTGGGTAATAAAATCTCTCATGTCTTTCATTTTAATACTATTCTCCTCTCGAAATTGGTGTTATTGAGTTAATTGAGTTTATTGTGTTTGTTGAGTGGATTTAGTAGATTGAGTTATATTTAAATTTTTACCTGGTTTTAGCTCAGGGGGTATGCGTTTTAAAATGTCCTTATACTTATTTTACATCCACAATTCGATATACAAGATCCGGAATCGTATAGTTCTGCCTTTCCTCCAGGCCGAAGGTCGCATTCGATTATTTTCGACTTCTGCATTCCAAAACTTCTGCTCTTTGCCCTAAGCTCTATGCGCTATGCGTCCCCTTTTATCCCGGCAGCTTGATCCGTTTCATGGCCTGTTCCATCAACAACTGGAGACCGGTCTTTTTGCCGAGTACCGATTCCTTCTTGCGTTGGCTCCAGACGGTTTCCGGGCGGGCCTGAACAATGAAAATATTTTCCGGAAACGCAAAATCCTTATCAATCGCCCACTCGATATCCATGGCGCGTCCGTAGTGAGCTTCTATGGTTTTTCCTGTTTTGACCAGTTCTTTTATTTCCTGGTCCTCGAGACAGCAGGTGCACTGCAGGTCTTCGGCTATATCGGCGTCGACGGTTTCTCCTTTTTCTACGTCGAAGACGCACTCGATGTGTTTGGTGGAGATGGTCCGTTCATTGATCTCTCCCATGACCTTGTCGACGACGAATTTGTCCGGGTTGACGGAACCGGATACAACCGTTTCTCCCAACCCCCAGCTGCCTTCAATCACAACTTTAGAAATATCCCCATCCGTCGGATTTATCGTAAACATCACCCCCGCTGCCCTTGAGTTCACCATTTTCTGGACACCGACACTGATCAGTACTTTTTCATGGGGGAAGTCATTTTTGACCCGGTAGCTGATGGCTCGCGCCGTATACAGGCTGGCCCAGCACTTTCGGACACTTTCGATGATCCGCTCAGCGCCTGTTATCCAAAGGTAAGTGTCCTGTTGCCCGGCAAAACTGGCCGTGGGCAGATCTTCCGCGGTCGCGCTGGATCTTACCGCCACCGGAAGGGCATCAACCTCGCATTTTTCGCACAGCAGCGAATAACCGTCGCCGATCATCTTTTGGACATCATCGGGGATGACTGCAGTCCTGATCATTTCCTGGACTTTTTCGGCGGTTTGATTGAGCGCATCGATATTATCAGGATCCAGATCCGCCAGGAGGCTGAAAATCGTATCATTTATGCCGGCTTTCTCCATAAATACCGCATAGCTGTCGGTGGTGACGGCAAATCCGGGAGGAACCCGGATGCCGGCATTGATCATTTCTCCCAGGCTGGCATTTTTACCACCAACCAATGGCAGCGAACTTTTATTCAGTTTGCGAAAATCCAGGATTAAATCCATTGTATTCTCCCGCAAATTCTCAGAGACCGTTGTAAATAGTATTACCTTAATTTTGCACGAGTCGGAGGCTTTCATATGCAAGGCACTTAAGGGCGAGGCCATAGTGCACTATGCCGAGCCCTTAATAACGCAGCAGATGAAAGCCTCTCACCTTCTCCCCGGGTCCCGCCCCCATGTTGGGGAGGGAACCCGGATTGAACCTGCATTCAGGTTTAGAAGGTTTTGTGAATTTTTTAATCCGTTAACTAATCAACTAATCAACGAAATCAACCCGCTCTTTCGACTATGGTTACAACACCGGTATCCCCGTCGACTTTGAGGATATCTCCGGTTTTGATAACCGCTGTGGCGATACCGCAGCCGGTTACCGAAGGCACGCCATATTCACGGCAGACAATCGCCGCATGGCTGGTCAGTCCGCCGATGTCGGTCACCGTGGCCTTGATATTGGTGAACACCGGTGCCCAGGAAGGATTGGTCGACGGGCAAACCAAAACCTCACCCGGTTGCAGATCGACAATATCCTTGAGCCGCTTAAGGACCCGGGCCGGCCCTTCAGCCACGCCGGCCGAAGAGGCAAAACCCTTGATTTCAGAGAGGTTCGCACCTGCCGTCTCATCGAATCCTTTGAGCCATTCTTTAACCTTGTCGGTGGTAATACCCCACAGCATGATGGTAAAGGGTTCGGCCACTTCCTCGGGCGGCACACCCAGGGCCGGGGTTGGATTCCATTCGGTGGCGGCCTCGAGGATCTTTCGGCGCTTTTGAGCCTTGGCTTTGTAATAGCTTCCTCTCATGGGTATATCCACCCCCAGGGCCCAACCGGTCGAGACTTCAGTCAGAAGCTCCGGAATCTCGTAGCGGTTGAACATAAAAATGTCATCCACCTCATTTATCATTCCGTTGTTGACCAGAAGCGTTCCGATTTCTCTGATTTTTTTATACCAGATGGTGTGAAACCAGTGTTCGACCCAGAAGAGATGATCCTCGGCGTAGCGGTAGATGGTTCTGATGGTGTTATAGGCATCGTCAAAGGCTTTGCGGTCGTCGTCGGTTTGTATCATCTTGCGGTACTCGGCAACAACTTCATCGCGTTCCTTCTCGATCTTGTCCAGAGAGCGCTCAATGGTTTCGCCTTTTTCCAGCCTTTCCACATAACCTTTGATATAGCTGTAGGGAATGTCCGGATCAGTCATCCAGCTGCCTTCGTGGTGGAACCAACCGCTGCCGCAGGATACGTAAAACCAGGGATCACTCGACTTTTCATATTCGGCCAGCCAGTTTTTGCCGGCTTCTGATTGTTGAAGCTCGGCAATCTTGTCGGCGGCGGATTTTGTGCTCTTGAGAATGTTGCCCACGCCATCCGCAGAAACCGCCAGTCGGGCCAGGCGGCAAAGCTCTTCTTCGGGGCGGAACATGGAAACATAGGCGCCGGCGACCATCTTACCGATGGCACTTTCGCTGATGCCGGGGAACAGTTTGCGCGTGACATCGCCAAACATCAGATAAGCCAGATAGGTCAGGTTGAGCATTTCGAAATGATATTGCCAGCCTTTGAACATCTGGTTGACCAGCTTGTCAAATGATTCAAGCAGGAAGTAGCTGTCATAGACACCGGTGGGCGCGGGCAGGACTTCATCGTCGGGTACATATTTAGGCAGCTCCGGGGGTATTCTAACGGCATCCATCTCATTGCCCAGGGCCTTGAATTTGGTCAACCACTTGTCCCACAGCTCGTTATAGTGTTCAAAGACATAAAATACCCGTTTTTCGAAATGGGCGGCTTTTTCACCGATAATTTCATCGGGCGGCGGGGCAATGGCGCAGATGTACAGGTAACAGCCCACCAGTCGCTGGGCAATGCCCTGGGCCGGCGGGATGCAAAATACGCGGGTCGTATACTGCGACAATGAAATCTGCCATGCTTCCTGAAAGATCAAATCTAAAGGCGGCACGGGTTCCGGGGCGTGGATTTTGTCCTGGTACCAGAATTGGGCTTTTTCCCATTCAGCTCGATCCTGAGAAAACAGGTGATGGGTTGGATACATTTCCTCCCAGCCTTCAAGCTCCGGGGGAACTTCAAACTCGTGAGGATCCGGAAATCTTCCTTCGTTATCGGCCATTTTCGTCCTCCTTTGTGTTGTAAGGTTGATTCATATTTGAAAAGCCTCGGGTGGCTTGAATAAAGATGTTTGATTGCGCTGACCAAATCTAAAAGAGATTGTACCGGAGAAAAAAAGTGCAGGCCAGAACCGTAAGACGAAAATGCGCAATTATTTTCGAAATCCACGGGCTAATTAAATTGTATTCAGTTTCTTATGACCAATTAAAAAAAAGCTGTCAATCCAATTTTATTTATGCTATCCATAAGTTCAGCTTATGGGTATAAGGAATGTATAAATTTTGTTAAGGGATAGGCTGGTCGCTGGTTACTGGTTACTGATCGCTGGATGCTCGATACTGGATACTCGATACTGGATGCTATAGCGCATAGCGTACAGGCTGATAATTCTGAAATTTCAGAGACCTCTAACGCTATGCCCTCTGCGCCATGCGCTTTGCCATTAAAATCCACATTCCGCATTCCCAATTCCGAATTCAAAAACATCTGCCTTCTGACCTCTGGTTCCTGACACCTGACACCTGACACCTATGTTTTGCTTCTG
>JAFDDW010000066.1 GCA_019310665.1 Deltaproteobacteria bacterium | reverse complement strand
CAGGCTGATCCGTCTCAGCAAAACGTATCGACGGCTGTCGCCGAGTGAAACCAAGGCGTGGCACTCCAGGTCTGTCCGGAAATTAAGAGAATTTCTTGTAAGGGGAGACCCGGCGCGTACAATTGTGGTGACGCATCACGCTCCTTCCATCCAATCAATCGTTGACCGGTACAGGGCGGACCCTGTGAGCGCCGCGTTCGCCTCGAACATGGACGACTTCATATTGGAACACCAACCGCGCCTATGGATTCATGGCCACACCCACGAAAGCTTCGATTACGAGATAGGTAAGACGAGGGTGGTGTGTAATCCGCGGGGATACGCCTCAACCGAAGAAAACAAGGAGTTCAGGCCGGATTACACATTAGTGGTGTAAAAAACTTCGGTATATCGTATAAAGGCAGGGACAATAATGTTTACAGATGTGAAAACAAAGGGGTCGCGTCTCCATTCTTGACATCAAGACTCAATTCTTCACTTTCAAAGTCCTCGGAATAGACGACGAAGGCCTTGGACCCTGCAAATAGCTAATATGCTGCATCTCCGATACTCCAGGTATCAATTGGTAAATTAAAGTATTCAGTACAATTACCGATCTAATAACATGAAACAATATCAATCGGAGATAATTAATTTACTGATCCAATAAAAAGGATCTGCAACGGTGAAGTTTTTAATTGATAATTAGGAGACCTAATGAAAAATATTGTTATAACCGGTGTGATAATACTGCAACTCTTTGTCTCAGCTACCGTTTTCGCCGCGGATAAGACCAAAACTACGGCCAAGTGCCGTATGGACTTCAATCTCAAGGGGTGGTCCGTCTTCTATAAAACAGCTGAGGGCAATGGTAGGGTGACTTGCAGCAATGGCCAGCACGCTAATGTCAAAATAAATGTCACTGGGGGTGGTCTTAGCTTTGGCAAAATCGAAATTTTGGACGGGAAGGGCACGTTCTCCGGGGTCCTAAACATAGATGAGATCTTCGGTGCATACCTAGCAGCGGAGGCTCATGCAGGTGCTGTCAAGTCGGTCCAGGCTTCCGTTTACACCAAAGGCGAGATTTCGCTGGCGATGACAGGTTCCGGCAGGGGCATTAACATCGGAATTGATTTAGGCAAGCTTGAGATTTCTAAAAGGACGAAGTAAAATTTGCCTAGGACTCAATAGAAAATAGTATTAGTAGGGAATCCGTACAAACAGATCCCCGAGGGCTTTATCCTTGGAGACCTGGATTTTGTAAATTGGGTTAAAGAGAAAATATTTAATATTTAGCATGTGACCCTCTTCTTTTTCTATAATCGAGGTGATCGTTTTCTTCTTTGCTCTTGACGTTCTTGCGGCTGTGGAGTATTTAGGGATCTCCGTTACATATTTACATTCTATCAGAAAGACTTGTGCCGATTTTGCCTCCGGCCTGGAGCTGCCTACGCCTCTGAGGAAAAAGCTGCCTGTGGCGAGGGTTATAGCCGCTATTCATCTTAACGCTCGTAGACTCTGCGATTGACCGGATTACAGGCTGTGGCCATAGACCGATTACCGGCAATCCGGCACATGCGGAAAAATGATGGTGCATCTTATGCCAACACTAAATTCACTATTTTTGATTGACAGGTGAGGATTACATGGCCAAGCTAAGAAGTAGAGATATCCAGAAAGTCATCCAGCTTTTTGACAACGAACTTCTTATGATTCCCCGGCTCAGCAAGGTCGACCGGATGAAAATGCGGAAAAAAATAATTAATGTCCTACAGCCCGCATTGAATTCGACCACTATGAAACCAGAGGTCATTGTACTCGAAATAGAACATAAGCTGTCCGCCATTCTACTCCAATTTATCGACAGCTATGGCTTTCGTAGCCGGCTGACCGATGTAATTCGTAAGCTGTATCAAAAAGCAGAAGAATCTTCGACGCCACCTCCTTTCTCGGATGACCAATAGGTCATCGGAATGGGTATTGAAGTGGAGGGTGAAACTCGGGGACGTTGTGAAACTCGGGGACGTGAGACTCGGGGACGTTGTTGACTGAGTGAACCTACTGCAGAGCAACTGATCAACCAACAGATTGGTGAAAAGATTGGCTTAACCTATTCGGCGGTGAGCAGGAGGGTTGGCTTTTTCAAAGATTTACTCAGAAAAGCATCAGACTGCAGAATAAGCTTAATCGCGTTAAAGCACTAATCAAAATTTGGCACTTATTTTCCCCCAAATCATAATCGATTTTGGTGTTCATTTTTTTCCTTCCCGTTTTTATCACGATAGCGACTCACCCAGTTGTTTAAAGCAGTGTGGGCTTGGTTGACGAACTGGCCCCTTATGTACGTCCCTTAGTACGTTCGCTGCACACACCTCAAAACATCCCTCTCCATTTAGCATATGTAACCTTTACCCCGATCTTGTCTCATTATAAGCAAATACGAATATTTACTTTTTAAGAGATTGTTTTTCCCATTTTCCGATCTTCGCTTTCATCTGAAACGGAGATAGTTCCATGAAAAGCCCTGGAGAAAAAAGGCTGGTTCAACAACTTCTGGATCTGGCTGGTGTGCGCATCGACGGGCACGCACCCTACGATATCCAAGTTCACAATCCCGATTTTTACCCCCGGGTCATTGCCGGTGGTTCACTGGCTCTGGGAGAAAGCTACATGGACCGCACCCCAGGGTCATTGCCGGTGGTTCACTGGCTCTGGGAGAAAGCTACATGGCCGGCTGGTGGGACTGCGAAGCACTGGATCAGTTTTTCGAACGAATCATGGCGGCACGGCTCGATAAAAAGGTCTGCAAATCAAGGGCTCTCCTGCGGGCGGCGATTAAAGCCAGGCTGACCGGAATGCATGGCAGGGCCAGGGCGTTTGAAGTCGGCCGACGCCATTACGATATCGGCAACGATTTTTTTACTGTCATGCTGGACAAGCGCATGAACTACTCCTGCGGCTACTGGCAAGAGGCCGACACACTCGATCAAGCCCAGGAGGCTAAACTCGAGTTAACCTGCCGCAAGCTTGGGCTGGAGCCGGGCATGCGGGTGCTGGATATCGGCTGCGGATGGGGCGGTTTCGCAATCTACGCCGCTGAGAAATACAGGGTCGAGGTGATGGGCGTTACGGTCTCGGCCGCACAGGTCAAACTGGCCCAAAGCTGCTGTGCCGGCCTGCCTGTGTGCTTCGAGCTAAAGGATTACCGCGACATTCAGGGAACCTTCGACCGCATTGTTTCGATCGGCATGTTCGAGCATGTGGGGTTGGCGAACTACCGAACCTACATGCAGGTGGTCAACCGGTGCCTGAAGGATGATGGGCTGTTTTTGTTGCACACCATCGGGAGCAACACGTCGGTTCGCTCCATGGACTCCTGGTTGGCAAAATATATTTTTCCTAATTCGATGCTGCCCTCGGCCCGACAGATTACAGAGGCCGCCGAAGGCATCTTCATTCTGGAAGACTGGCACAGCTTCGGTCCCCATTACGATCCCACCCTGATAGCCTGGCACCGGAACTTTATCGATAACTGGCATTGTATCCAGGATGCCTACGACCAGCGGTTTCAGCGCATGTGGGCTTACTACCTGCTTTCCTGCGCCGGCAGTTTCCGGGCGCGACGAAACCAACTCTGGCAGATCGTTTTTTCTAAACCTGGTGGTAGTGAAAACACATGTCAGGATTTAAACCACATTTCTTCTACCCACCGTGTCAGGTAAGCGTTTGTGGAACGAATGTATTGCCGCTACCACAGCGTTCGAGGGTTCAGTTGTAACAGTTTCCATTGGCTGCTATTTATGAATCGTATCTACGGCCAGTGGTTCGGATGAAGTTGAATGAGAAAATCCTTAATACCCTATTTTACTGAAATTATTGTTTTATATCTTTCACAGATTATTTGGCATACCTCTTGCCATAACTCAATTATACCTGACCGGTCTTTCATAAACCTTATAAAAAGATTATGATACAAATCCTTAAAAAATTAGTTTTTCCGAATCCAAAATTCAGAATTGTTTGTCGGAATAGTAAATTTGTTCCACAGGAATTTTCTGGCATTTGGAAAGTTGGAATCTATGCTGATATTGGGAAGACTTTTAATTATTCAGAGTACATTACTTATCAATTTGAACACGAAGATATCGCTGAAGCAGAATTAATTATAGAGAGAAGAAAGAGACTGTTTAAGAATAAAAAATATGTTGTTAAAAAATATCCATTGATCCACTGTTTTTTAGTGACGCAAAATTTCTTACCTTTCGCTAAGATTCGAATATAAATTTATGTTCATAATGTGTTCATAACCTGTTTATAACCTGTTCATTATCATCTCTCTCTTATTATTAATTATGCCTCCAATTGCTGTATCTCAGTTTTCTCTGAATATCCTTTAGCTGCTATTGTCGACCCATTATCTTTTATTAAGCTACTGATATAATTTCCTTCCCGGTCTATTAAGATAGAAAAAAATACTTCAATATCATAGACGAGCTGATAAATGACATGACCACTTAAAACTCTAATATCGCCTAGACTGTAAACCACTTTACCGATAGTCTTTAGCTTATATATTTTTTTAAATAATTCAGTGATCGTTTCAACATCAATCGATGCAGATAGCGAATCAATAAACTCTGCTTTTCTTACATTTATAATCCCAGGGTCCAAGATCGTATCGTAAGGTTCGGTTTCTTCCGTATCTAAATTGTGAAAATCGTTTGGATTTGCGAATCCCATAAAATTTCCCATTTCATTCATCAACACAGGAAATGCGGCAACAGAGCAGTAATCGAATTGATATGCAATCTGATTGTTGAAAACTAAAGTTTTGCCCCGCTTAAACTGCATTTTTTCTTTTAATATTAAGCTGTGAGTTTCTTGGAATAGTTTTTCGATTTGATACTCATCGAAAGACGCGAGTATAGAAGACAAAAGCTCTTTTTCCCCTGCCTTTATGGTCTCTGGTTCGACAATTGGCATTTATTTCTCCTAATTTAATTTATCCGCAGTTGGTATCACAGAGATGGCGAAACTCGCAATTTGCAGAACTATAGCTCCAATGTGTCTATTATTCCGAATTCTTATTAAATCGGAAGGATCGTCATCGATAATTTTTTGAACATGAGATTAATAAATTGGAGTTTTATTGATGTCAACCCTCCAACTCTTCCTCCATAAGATGAAAATCATTCATGCGTGAAATAACAGCTTTGTCGCCTTGTTGCTAGTTTGATGAAAATGATTTCGGATTTTGTTTTGACGCAATGGCCTCGAGAAGTTCAATAGCTTCCATTTGGTCGGGGTCACCTTCAGGGTCACCTTCAGTAAAATGGGTGGTGTGAAACTGCTCTATTTTCTCCATTTTAAGATCCTGTGGAGCTTTAGGAACACTGAACTGATAAGGTGCTTTCAATGTTATCATGTCGGATTCGTTCCCCAGTTCATCAATCGAAGTAATTCCGAATTCGATCTGACCATCACCGGGTTTGAAAGAATCAACATCGTCGGGTAAAACAATTTCGGTCACATTGCCCAGTGATGCTTGATGGGAATCATAATTTACATCGCCCCCTTCGGACCAGTAAAGTTTATATCCTATAACCTGAGGAGAGCTGGAAGCGTACCATCTAAGTTTTCTCTTTTTCAACTTGGCCATCTAATTTCTCCTTATCGGCATAAGAAAGTTCAAAAAATTCGCCCGATCAAGGTCCTGTTCGATATTATTTTACTCCTGAAGATTCTGAAATAATTTTTTTATGGGTATGGTAAGTATCTCATCCAAAATATTCTATTTTTTCTTTGGAATAATCCAAATATTGATTATTAACCTGCGGTTGAAATGCTTCCATTGACACCTGAGGAATGATTTCCTCACATAGACGCTCAATTTCACGAGCGGCCTTGCTGTGGGGTGCATATTGCATTACTGAAACGCCGGAAGTCATTGCATCAATAAAAGCCACTCGCTGGCACAACTCGGTATTAAATACATCCATTTGAAATTGTTTCATTGCCTCGCGAGAATCGCGGCCTATTTTAGTTCCGGGTATTTTCCGATTGATCAAGAGTTTGACTTCTATGTCAGAATTTAATGGTCGGATTTCATCGACCATTTTCAGCGTTCCCCAGCAAGACCAGACGTCCAGGGCACTTGGGGACAATGGGATAATAGCAAGGTCGGTTACAGCTAGAATTGCTTTTGATATGTCGCCAATAGCAGGAGGTGCATCAATAATAACGTAGTCATAATTCATAGAAAGCTGTCTAATGTCGGTTGCGTGGATCGGACTAGGATGGTGCAATATTTCAAATGATTTATTGCCTTCAATAGCGTGCCATTGGACAGCGCTTCCCTGAGGATCCGCATCGATAAACACCAAATTGTAATTCTTTTTCTTTAAACCAATAGCAAGATTAATAGCCGTCGTGGTTTTTCCAACTCCGCCCTTCTGGTTTACAAAACTGATGATCATTGCTGTCCCCCTTTTTTTTTAAATGTCATAAGCCGGATTTAAGTGAGGTTTTTGCGCTTATAATTTTGTTCTACGACCCTTTGTTTTACTGTTCTGTATACGGCAGCGATTCTTGCTTATGTCCATATCCGTTTTTTGTCAAGTAAAAACCACTCCATATGGTATAAAAGTCGATTTTTTCCCCAACATATAGGTAATATAATGATTTATTAAGGGTTAAAGGGGTTCTGGGAAGCGACAATTGAGGGGGATGGCTGTGTAGCTATTTTATTTCGTTCGTTTCCTATTTCTGCGGTCCGGGTCTTTGCGGCGGTCAATGTCATATCTTCTTTCCACGCCGGATCGTCGATCAAATGAAACTCCGAATCCTTCGTTATTCTTTCGCACAATCCACCCTGTAAGCTTAAAGCTCTTCCGGGCCGTTTTTCCGGATATGGTTAACACAATCTTTTTCCCGGCAGGAAAGATTGAATCAGTTTCAATAAAAGCCCCTCCGTGGCTGATATCTAAAATTCGCCCATTATAGCTCTGATTATGATTCTTAAACCGGATCTGCATATTGAAAATTTTTCTTTGATACTCCCGCTTATCTTCAGCTTCAGTTATCCGATTAACATCTTGATCATGGATTTGAACTACGGACTCCTTTGGGCTGACCGTCTTAGCTCCATAACCGAAACGGAAAGGTGGGTTAGGAAGATCTTTTTTCCAAATAATGTAGACGTCAAATGTTATCTTCTCCTCATTTAGCTTCTTAACCGTAACAGAAATTTCATCCCCTGGAAAAATTGATTCATTAGATTCGAAATAAACGCCTCCATCGCTCAAATTAGAGATAATACCATCGTAATGGATATCAGGTATGACATTATCATGCGAAATATCCACTTCACATTTATAGCGATGATCTCTAATGTTTCGAGATGGATTTAAGGTCAAGAATTTTCCCTTTGATGGTATTTCATAATTCTTTTAGGAAATAGTGGGTTGACAGTGTCTGCCTTTGTAACAGTCCATCCGCTACACTATAAATTGTGCTTTTTTTTACTTGACACACAATATATTGTATGGGAATAGCTTATAAAAGATTATCTTTCATTAATCAAGCGGAATTTCAGCCAAATTTTATTGCACAGAATCGATTACAAATCTTGATTGAGGTGCCTATGTTCCATGACAGACGATTTGTCCGATTTCAAGTGTCAGAGGATGAGTTTCAGCTAATTCGTCAAAATAACAACACTATCGGGTGGCTTAAGGATATAAGCCACCACGGTTTGTCTTATGAATATATTGCCGTTGAGAAACAGCAAGTCGATCTGGAAGATATAGGTATCTTTTCTGATAAAAATAAGGGTATCTTTTTACCGGGACTATCGTGCAAAGTCGTTTATGATATTAACGTGGATGAAGAATCGGAAACCTATAGTGTCTTTAATTTTAGGCGTCGCGGTTTAAAATATAGGGCCCTGACTAAAGGGCAAAAGGACAGATTGGTACATCTGATCAATAACGTTAATGACAAATCTATTGAAACTTTCGGTGAAACAAAAAGATAAAGAATCGGCCGATCATATCGCCAATATTCTGCATTTCCGACATTCCAGGTACATCAATTCGCAAATCAAAGTATTCAATGCATTTGAACTGCCGGGGATTTTTCTTATGCTCAACCCCACCAGATCAGTATCCCCACACCCAATAGCACGAGTGTCAGGGTGGCCACGACTTTCAGAAATGCAGTCGAAATAAACCCTTTGGCCACGGTAAACCAGGGATTGTGCGCCTTGCCTGCAACCGTAATCCCCAGGCCGGTCGTATAAAAAGCGTGATGCCAAGGGCTGACCTCATCTTATATAATTTCAGGACTCTTTGCCCGCATAAAAAAACCGGCCATTTGCATCGGATGCTGATGACACCATTGACCAACTTGTGTTAAAAAAAGCCCATTGTGAGGAGATCCGAAGATGGCGTGTTTGGACCGAATTCAAAAAAAGCCTTGAAAATATTTCAGATCCAGAAAGGGCTGCCAGATTCAGGTGAGTTAGATTCTGCTACCCGGACAACCCTCAATATTGAATGACCGATGCAAGAACAATTCCACCTCCCATTTGCCGGCCGATTAAAGCTTTTTCTGAATCTGACCGATATTCTAATTGTGTTGAATGTAACTTGCAAACCGGAAGTGTCATAATAGGAAAAAGAGTTAATGATAGAGAATTCTGAAAACAGAGGTGCCGAACGAACTGATAATATTACACTACTTCAGGTTAAGGATCTACAATCCGGCGAAATATATGAAGCCAGAATGGTCAACTACAGTAATAGTGGTATCTATTTCGAATCAGATGGTGTCTTCGAAAAGGGCACCCCGATTTACATCGGTATACAAAACTCTCCATATTCCATCTCATCCCGCGTTTTTGAATATTATAAAGGGGAGGTGATTTGGCGAAAAAATTTCAAACGATCTCTCTTTAAATACGGGTATGGAATCCATTTCGTTTCTGATTCAATCAAACAGGATTTGGACGCCAATGATGCAAAGAAATCAAAAAATATGCGAAAGCATCCAAGAAAACCTTTCTGCCGAACCATACGATTTGACACCCACAAAGGAATTTCTGATGGCACCACCAAAAACATTAGTGTCTCTGGAGTTTTTATTGCTTCAGATGAAAAATTAGAAGTTGGACAGACATTAAAGCTGAACTTTCCCCTTAAAGACGGTGAAACGGTAGAGGGCATCGGTCAAGTTGTATGGTTAAACCAAGAGGGTTTTGGCATAAAATTCAAAAAGATAAAATGAATATACCTGTTATCCCTCCGCCTCTTTTTCGAACTCATCCAGTCTGTCAGGTTCCGAAACAGCAATGTCCACAAGGGACTTGGGGATGGAACTCTGCTCACACATAACTCTGATTTCTTTCTCCTGATCACTGAATTCCAGGATTTCGCGAATGGCCTCGATGTGTTCGAGCATCTCATCCGGCGGAATATTTTCCAGCGAAGGTCCTGCAGCCTCTTCCTTTTTCCGTGCGGCCGCCTCTTCTTCCAGCCTTTGTTTTTCCTTTAGCTCCGCTTCCATTGCCTGCTTGACACCATCGATCGCGCCCTGGTCAACTTTCGCCATCTCGATGATCAATTCTTCAGAGACGTTATTCTCAAAAAGGTGCTTCACCTTTTCCTCGTTGGACTTGCCCTCTACCGCCTCGAGCAGCGTTTCTACTCTGGCCCTCTCTGTGCGTTCCTTTTCCATCTCGGTGTTCACCTGTTCCAACTTCTCCCCGGTAATATCCAGCGCGTTGGTGAGCACTTCGGGGGCCACTTGTTCCTCAATGAGTAATCGGATACCTTCATCGTCGGACAGGCCCTTTGCCTTGGTAATGAGCAGATCGAGTTTTGTCTCCTCGACAATCCGTATCACCTCCGGTCTGCGCTCGGATCCCTTGAGTCTTGGCCAGGTCTTTCCGATGTCGCCGATGAGCTTATTCGTTACAATATAAGGGTCAGCCACGTCCTCCAGTGTAAATGCCGCGACCGCAGCGTTGAAATCCTTCATAAGGGGCCTTCCGACTTGGCGCATTTCATTCACTGCCCATCTCAATTGAAGCATATTGCCCCCGTGATGCGAAACATTGTAACCCGCATTGTCAAGTTCACCCGCAATCCGTTGAATCGATGCCTCCAGATTTTCCCCTGAGAGGTCCTGCGAACCGAGCTCAAGGATATTCTCCTCGATTAACAACCAGAGAGGCTTTTTTTTCGTTGCGTCGCTTGTCGTCATTTTTAAATCTCCTTTTTAATGATTTTTACCGATAAATTAAGGCACCGCCCGAATCCCTCCGAAAACAGTGTCTTTGATTCCCTCTGGAATAAAAATAAGTTGATAAGAACCTGCTTTTCCAGGCAAGGACTATAAAGAAGCACCCCATGTGAGTCAAGCAAAAAGAAACCACAACATGTGTGGAGCGGTCGGCCAGTCGGCACTCATGGCCACCCGCACACTTTATGCAAAAACCAATACCCAAGCACAAACTGCTAAAATTCCAAATACCAAGCACCAAATTACAAATAAATCTCAA
>JAFDDW010000065.1 GCA_019310665.1 Deltaproteobacteria bacterium | reverse complement strand
AGAAGGCAAAATTAGAGCACCGGCGGTGCAGCCCTTTGCCTTCGAGAAAGTCGCCGACGCCCATCGTGCCCTTGAATCCGGCACTACGGTGGGCAAACTGATTTTGAAAATAAATACTGACGCTGGGTGAATTGCTGTACATCTCTTTTCGGCTAGGGCAGCCGGCCAGGGGTAAGGAACTGGTGGACAGCATTGACAAATCAGCCCGGGTAATGCCTGTGGATCGACCAGTAGTTGAAAAAGCCGCTTCCTTGAAAGCAGGTCGGGGCCTCCCGTATATTGATTCTATCATTCTATCCACATTCATGCTTACCGGTTGCAGGGAGATTCACACAACCGACCGAAAATATTTCGCCGAAATAAAAAATAAAGGCCTATCGTTTGTTTTTTATTAACCGTACATGTTTTGTAATATCGATTGACAAATAACATTTTGCGAACTATATAATTAATAAAATGTTACTAACAAACAATTAAATATCTCATGGAAAACCCTTTCAATTATACCGGCATTGTGAGAGGGAACGCATTTTGTAACCGGCAAACCGAGCAGACGGAGTTGTTGAGGTTTATAAAAGGGTCTCAAAATGTGCTCCTATATTCTCACCGCCGTTATGGAAAAAGCTCGCTCATATATAAAATTTTTAACCGTCTGGAGCGGCAGCGACCCAAAATAGATACGCTTTACGTTGAATTATATGGTACTTTGTCCGAAAAGGATTTTGTTTCCGCTATCCTGGCCAGCCTGAATCAAATCGAATCCAAGCTTGAAAAACTTGTAAAATTGGTCCAAAGCACTCTTAGAACTGTTAAGATCGGCATGTCGATCGACCCGATCACGGGTTCACCGGGAGTTTCGGTTTCATTTGATTCCGGCTACAATGAAGCGATGCTCAGCAATGTACTGGGCCTGCTTGGCAAAATATCGGGAAAGCGTAAACTCATGGTGGTGTTTGATGAGTTTCAGGAAATTGCCGGTTACAGGCAGGAGGGATTTGAAAAAAGACTCAGAGCGATAATCCAGCAGCACGAAAATATCAGTTATTTTTTTTGCGGCAGCCAGCGCCACATTCTCACGGAAATTTTTATCAATAAGAACCGTGCATTTTATAAGCTGGCCCAAAGTTACCCGCTGGCTAAAATTCAGACCGACCAATATGTGCCCTGGGCGCAGAAGCTCTTTTTGAAAACCGGCAGCAAGATCGAAGCGCAACTCCTCGAGGAGATCGTTGCCCGGTGTGAAAATCACCCCATGTATGTGCAGCAATTTTTCTTCTTTCTATGGGAAGAGAAAGTTAGGGAGCTCTCTATAGACACAGTCGATGAGATAGAACGAAGAATTCTTCAAAGCAGCCAGAACGAATTTTTAAATCTCTGGGATTCCTTGACTTTGAACCAGAAAAAAACGCTCAAGCTGATCATTCTCACTGGTGGCAGGGAAATGTTTTATGCCAATGCTCTGCAGGCCGTTGATCTAAACGCCGGTTCACAAGTTACCCGGTCTTTAGAAAAACTCGTCGGTGACGACATCGTGCTTAAAAACAATGATTATAAAATCCAGGATGTGATGTTTAAGAAGTGGATGCAGGCCTTTTTGTTGAAATAAGAAGCTGGAAGAGTTTGATATCTATATACGGATCAATGCTGGACTGATTCCGAACTAATTTAACCGCTTTATATCCTCTCGCGAGCCCGCTTGAATCCTTCGAAAGAGCCCGTAATCGTTGCATCAGGGACAGCATAGGACAGGCGGAAATATCCCGGTGCGCCGAAGCCCACACCCGGCACCGCCAGAATGAGTTCATCTTTCAGGATACTCAAGAATTTGACGTCATCAGGAATCGGGCTTTTGGGGAACAGGTAAAATGCGCCTTGCGGGATGTTGAATTCATAACCGGCATCGGCCAGACCCTGACAGAACATATCCCGGCGTCGTTTGTAGATTGAGACATCCACGGTAATCCCCTGCAGTCGGGCAACGGCCAGTTGCAGCATATTGGGGGCATTCACGCAGAGCATCGTGTTGACCACGATGGCTGCGCCGGAGACGAGTCCCGCATCTTCTGCATCGGGATGCACCGCGAGGTATCCGATGCGCTCGCCGGCCAATGACAGCTCTTTGGAATAAGAGCTTACCACGATGCTGTGGGGATAGGCCTGAAACACCGATGGGACACTGCCCTCATAGATGATTTTGCGGTAGGGTTCATCCGAAACAAGATATATCCTTCGGCCGAATTTCTGGCTGGCCCGATCCAACACCTGGGCCAGATCGGCCAGCTCCTCCGCCGAATACACGGCGCCGGTGGGGTTATTCGGTGAATTAATCAGCATCACCCGGGTTTTTTCGGTGATAGCGGCTTCGATTGCGGCGGTATCCAGATGAAAATTACTGTCTGTCGGTGCGGTTTTAAGGACAGCATTGGCCATAAAGGCATAATGATCATAGCCGATAAAATAGGGTGAAGGGGTCAATATCTCTTCACCGGGATTTACCAGTGCACCGAAAACGGCGTTCAAGGCGCCGGCGGCCCCGACGGTCATCAAGATTAAATCCGGTGTCAGTTCAATGTCATGCTCACCGCTTAGATATTGGGCCACGGCCTGACGTACCTGGGGATGGCCCGGGTTGGGCGTGTAGCCGTGGTTCAATGTTTCGCTGTTGACCAATTCCCTGAGCACCTTCTTGAATTCAGGCGGCGGCGGGACATCGGGATTGCCCAGAGAAAAATCAAAGACGTTTTCCTGGCCGTGTTTGGCTCTAAGCCGGGCGCCTTCCTCGAACATCTTTTTGACCATTGCCATCCCGTCAACCATTTTGACCATTTTGTCCGCGATCGGCATGATGCCCTCCTTATATTTTTAACAAATAAATAACCCCGGCGCCTTCATGACGTCGGGGTTATATTTATTTGCATATCTGAGAACTTAAATCAACTTGAAATAGGTGTTCTTTTTTTAACCGTTCAGGGGTTCAAGGTTCAGAGGTTCAGGGTTGACATCAAATCCGAACCGCTAATTCTTATTCCAGTAAACTATTCAACGAGGTCTGTACTCAGATTATTTTTAAATTCCGCTCGAAATATGATAAAAGCTGCTTTATATTATCTTAATATAAGTTCTAATTACTCCGCCCTGAAAAATAGCCATAACAGGGTTGGGTATAATAAATTTGTTCTTTGAAAATTGAAGAAACTATTTAGAAGTTCGATCTAACAACTTACTTCAGTTTTCAAATAACAATTTGCAACCCTAAATGTGCTATTTTTTAGGGCGGAGTAATTAGACAGGAGGTAAAATGATCGCTTATTTTGTACACGACAGTAAAAAAGAAAGGGACCTGATTGTGCTGCCGGATAGAGACTGCAGCGTTGAGGTGTCCCCCCAGTGGATGGAAACGTTTATTTCAGTTGACCCGGTGTTTGCAAGTTGGTCCGGAGACAGCTGCTCAGAATTTGCGCCTGAAGATTTTGGAACGGTTGTGGCGACCCGCGATGATGGCGGCGATGTGTGTGTGATGGATCATGAGTTGTGGAAGGAGAGGATGGAGCATTATTTGGGACTACCCTAAATTCCGATAAATTCGGATTTCGGATTTTTGCATTATGAAAAGCTCAAAGCCTGTAATTAGCATTTTTACTAAAATATAGCACAATCATTGGAGCCAATTTTGAGGATAATCTTTTTTGCCGGAAAGGGCGGGGTGGGTAAAACATCGGTGTCGGCGGCCACCGGAATCAAGGTCGCTCAAATGGGTCACAAAACAGTGGTGATGTCGCTGGATGTCGCTCACAGTCTGGCGGATATTTTCGACCTCGATAGAGGGTTGCTCGATAAAAACAAAGGACAGCCGATCGGGGTGAGTGATAATTTATGGATCCAGGAGCTGGATATCCAGGAAGAGATCCAGCGCTACTGGGGTGAGATTCACATGTATTTTTCCGGTTTGCTGAACATGAGCGGATTGGATGAAGTTCTTGCGGAAGAATTGGCCGTTTTTCCCGGGATGGAAGAAGTCAGCCTCCTGCTGTACATCAACAAATACGTCCGTGAAAAAACCTATGACGTGATTCTGCTGGATTGTGCACCCACCGGGGAATCTCTCCGGTTCATCAGTATACCCACCACCCTGGACTGGTACATGAAGAAGATATTCAAATGGGAAAGGACCGTTGCCAAATATGTGCGCCCGCTGGCCAAGCGGGTGACGGATATACCCCTGCCGGACGATAACTATTTTCAAGCCATTGAAGATTTATTTGAAAAGCTCAAAGGGGTGGATCAGGTACTGGTGGACCCGGAAATTACCACGGTACGCCTGGTGACCAATCCTGAAAAAGTAGTTTTAAAAGAAACCCAGAGGGCCTTTATGTATTTTTGCTTGTACAAAATGAACATCGATGCAATCATTATGAACCGCATCCTGCCCGAGACTGTCACAGACAGCTATTTCAGTAACTGGCTGAAAGGCCAGCAGCGTAATTTAGCGGAAGCCGCCGAATTCTTCAATCCGGTGCCCATATTCCCGGTGAATCTGTTTTCCGGTGAAATCATCGGCTACGACTATCTGCGGGACTTAGCTGATCAGATCTATGCCGACCGCAACCCACTGGAACGCTTTTATAAGGAGGAGCCCTATCAGTTGATCAAAGAAAAGAGCAATTACCGCCTCAAACTGAAGCTTCCCTTTGTTTCCAAAAAGGATGTGGAGCTCAGCAAGATGTATGAAGAGCTGGTGATCCGCATCGGAGGATTTAAACGGCATATATTGCTTCCCAGACAGGTGGCATCTTTAAACACAGTAACCGCAAAAATGGAAGGCGAATATTTAAACGTCGTTTTTAAAGGAGATGATCATGGCCGAGAAAAAGAGTGAGCAGAAGACGACTGGTTGTCCCGTGGGCAGTTTTTTCGAGGATCTCGAGCAAGCCTTCGGGAAAAAGTCCCCGTTTTTTGGGCACATGACCCAATCGAGACTTGAATTTATGAAAGGCATCCGATCGCTCCTGGATGCGCGCATTGACCACCTTGAAAAAATGCGTTCCGGCAAGGCCGAGAAAAAGATGACTAAAATCAAGGTGGAATAGGATACATCAATAGGTCTTGTTGCGGTCCATGCGGATGCTCGCGGCCACAAACCACAGCAGGGCAATGACCTGCAAACAGAGCATCATCGCAAATCCTGCCTGATAGCCGGCGGGCGCATATCCGCCTGCGGCGGTGCCCGGCCACAGATTGATGATGGCCCCGATACCCCATTGGGCGGAAAAGGCGGCAATGAACACCAGCAGATTGACGCCGGTATTGACCCGGCCGGATAAATGCAATGGGAAACTCTGGGACAACACCGCATAGGGAATAATCCCGGTGGTGCCGAAAATTCCAAACAGCACCCACAGGGTGCGCGACCACGAGGTTGCCTCCAGGATAAGCAACCCCTGGGTGATCATGAAGGCGGTCATGCCCGCTGCCGCGATAACGATCGGTTTTATTCCCAAGCGGCTCAATCTCTCTGCTACAGCGCCCATCAGGATAAAACCGCCCACCATGGCCGCCGCAATCATCAGGAGTACCTGGGCGATCATATCGCGCTCCATTCCGGCCACATCGCGCAGCCAGGGACCGGACCAAAGGCCCTGAATGGCCAGAAAGGCCGCCTGGGACATGACGGTCAACGGCGCAATGCGCCAGAATGTCAGGCTTGAGAAGACCTGAATAATTCCCTGAATCTGCTCTTTAATGCTATCACCGTTTTGTTCCATCTCTTTTTCCGGGACGACAAAAAAAACAGCGGCCGCCACGGCCAGGGTGATGATGGATAAGATAAAAAACACACCGCGCCAGTCTGTAACCCCTAAAGCCGCTTCCATCGGAGCAGTGGCGGTAAGGGCGCCAAATCCGCCGGCGGCCATCTGAATGCCGTTAATCAGGGGCAATCGCTCTCGGCGAAACCACAGCACAAATGCTTTAAAGGCGGCCATCAGACAGGCCGATACACCAAAGCCGATCAATGCCCGCCCGATTACCAGCCCGGATACGCTTTCGGCTCTGGAAAAAACAAATGCCCCGGCGGCGGCAAAAATGAGGAGAAACGATTCAATTTTGCGGGGGCCGAAACGATCCAGCAGCACACCGAGGGGCAACTGGAAGGCCGCAAACGTAATAAAGTAGGCGGCGGTGAGAAGGCCCAGCTCCGAGGGACCGATGCCCAACTCCGATGCCAGATCCGGAGCCAGCACCGCATTGACCACCCGATAAAGGTAGGATAGAAAATAGCCCAGGGCGAAAGGGATGAAGACCCGTAAATTTTTTCCGAGAGCGAGAGATGGAGGCATAAGGACGCCAAATTATGTCATTTGATCAGTTGTGAGAAATATAGTTTGTTGGCTTCTCGAGTGTCCGTGCATCTTTTCCCGGCCGCTTCCGATAGTATTCTAAGGGATAAGCAACCCCGTGTGAAAATAACGGCATATTGGGAAGCCAGCCCTAAATTAAAGCGGCAGAATCGACCTTCATTCTGCCGCTTTAATTTTCATTAGTATTACAGCCGGAAATCGCGGTTTGTTATCTTACCAATCGCTTAATGTGCGGCGTATCAAGGCTGGCCGCATCGATCATCCATTCGCCGGTAGTCAAAAGCTGACTTTTGGTTGCCATCTTCATTCCTTTCCTTTGAGAAAATTAATCAATTGCACTTAGAGATACTATACGACTTCTTTAGTATATTTATGGGACATGACACACTAGGAGTTGCCCGCCCGCTGAACCGCCAGCATAGTCACATCGTCGCCTCTAGGGGCAATATCGATGAACGAAAACAAGCTGGTTTTGATCCCGTCCAGCAATTCGCTTGCGGAATCAAAGGGCTGCTCGATCAGTGATCTGAGCCGACTGCGGCTAAAGAGTTCATCCTCGGGCGAACGGGCTTCGGTAACGCCGTCGGTATATCCGATCAGCGTATCCCCCTGCTCAAATTGTATCTGGCCGATATCATAAGCGGAGTTGGGCCACATCCCGACGGCCGGTCCTGTGGGATCGAGGGCTTTTTTTACACCGTTTGAGTCAAGGAGATAAAGCGGCTCGTGACCGGCATTGATGTAATAAAGCTGTCCGGTTTCGGGATTCAGCACCCCAAAAAACAGGGTTGCAAACATGCATTCGTCCCCGTGAGTCTTGGCGATGTAGTTGTTGGTAAACGGCACGGCCCTGAGGCGAATCAGCTCCTTATTTTCGGAAGACGGCGCTGCGGTTATCTGGCTGCAGGACTGATCGATTTCGCTGATCGCCGTTGGGTCGCAATAGGCAGCCTGTTCGGCAAAAACGCGAATCAGGCTGCGAAACAGCGCCATATAAAGGGCTGAACCGACGCCTTTGTCGCACACATCGGCGATTACCAGGCCGACATTGCCATCGGGGAACTTAAACACATCGTAAAAATCACCGGATACTTTGCCGGCCGGAAAGAAGCAGGTCGCGATATTCCAGTCGGAGAAATGGGGGATGGTGCTGGGTAAAAAATCTCTTTGTATCTTTTGACCCTTTTCCAGCTCAAATTCAACGATTTTGATCCGCTCCCACTCGCGCAGGCCTTCAACCATGTGGTTGAAATTTTTCGATAATTCACCAATTTCATCATTGGTGGTGACCGGGACTGTTTTTGAAAGATCGCCTTTGGCAACCTCGGCCGAAATTTCAGACAAGTTTTCAATCGGACCGGCAATCTTGTGGGCAAAGTAATACCCTAAAATCCGCAGGAGAATCACTGCGATCAGAAAAAAAACGACAAAATGCTTGATCTGATTTTTCATGAAGCCGGTTATTCCTGCGCTGGCAACACTTATTTTAAGAAGATAGTTGTTGCCATCGTTTTTGCCGGTAATATTTAC
>JAFDDW010000064.1 GCA_019310665.1 Deltaproteobacteria bacterium | reverse complement strand
TGTTCGTGCCAAATGGTTTCTCATGTACAGCCTGGTTTTTGGCGGAGCGGTTATTCTGCTGTTTGTGCTGGGTATTACCGAATCGAGAGTGATGGGATTTACAGGACTGAGCAGATTGTTGATAACCTATATTCAGCTCTGCGTTGCGATCCTGCCGATCCTGATCTTGATTTCAACGGTTCGGAGCGTTGTGGGAGACAGGGAAGCCAATATTCTTGAGTATTTCCTATCCATGCCGATCTCATTGGCCTCCTATTTTTGGGGCAAAATTCTTTCCAGGTTTTTTCTGATATTTATTCCGATCAGTGCGGCCTTATTGGGAGCAATTGTCTGGGGGATGGTTAAGGGCCTTGCCATTCCCTGGCAGATTGCCGGTTATTATGCCATTCTCTTAGGCACGCTTTCCTGGTGTTTCCTGGGACTGGGAATGGTTATTTCAACGCTTGTCAAGAAGCAGGAATGGGGTCTGGGGCTGTCCATCTTAATCTGGCTGATTTTATTGTTGTTCATAGATGTTATCCTGATCGGCCTCATGCTTCAGCAACAAATCCAAGAAAGCGTGATTGTGGCCGTGTCTTTGCTGAATCCGATCATGGTTTTTCGTGCCGGGGCCGTGCTCTTATTTGATCCGGAACTGACGTCAATGGGTCCGGCTTCATATGTCATTCTGGACAATATGGGATATCACGGTTTTCTGGCATTTACCATACTGTATCCTTTATCTTTAGGCTGGCTTTTTTCCTGGTTGGGGTTTTTTCGTTTTAAAAAGGGCGATCTTGTGTAAGTTCAGACCTCGAAATCTATTGCTGAAAAATGGCGTTAACTCCTTGCATATAAAGCGATTGAACGAAAATTGGACACGGGTCTGATTGAGGAATTCAAGGATTGAGGAATTTAGGAATTGAAGGAATTCTATCTATTTTAATTGATTGATTTTATCCTTTAATCCCTCAATCCCTGAATTCCTAAATTCCCCAATTTGGCGTTATTAAATATAAATAATGTCCAAAAAAAAAGAGCTGTTTTCATAGTAAATTACGAGGTCTGTATAAAGGAGAATCACAATGAGCAACCAGAAAAAATTGAGTCGTAGAGACGCACTGCGAATGATGGCAGTGACCGGCGTTACCGGTTTTAGCGGGCTGTACGCCGTCCAGGCAAGTGCCAAAAGTAAAAGTGTTGGCGCCATGATGCCGGGTCAGGGCTGGCTCAAACAGGGCGCCCGGAGTGAGGGAGACGGCACCCCCCTGCAGTTTATCCCGAAAACCACGCCCGATCCCCAGCCGCTTGAAGATGAGCTGAAAAAATATCCGAAATGCCCCTATTGCGGCATGGACCGGACCATGTGGAACCACAGCCGCCACCTGGTGCACTATGACGATAACCTGGTGGATGGCACTTGTTCCCTGCACTGCCTGGCCATCAGCCTCGCTCTTAATCTGGATCGAGGACCCAAAGCCATCTATGCCGCTGATTTTGGGTCTGACAGCAAGATAAAACCGCTGGTAAACGTGGATGAAGCCACCTATCTGACTGGGTCTGATTTACCGGGTACCATGACCAAACAGAGTAAAATGGCATTTTCTTCTCCTGAAGCCGCCCAAGCCGCCCGGAAAAGTCATGGCGGTGAACTGGTTGATTTAGATGAGGCCCTGACCGCGGCTTATCTCAGTATGGCCAAGGACACCGCCATGATTCGTAAGAAACGGGCTGCTAAAAGAAAAAAAATGAAATCATAAAATGAACCGGAAGCGTCTAAACATTATTAAAATCCTGGTTTTTTCCAGTATTACTCTGTTTTTTGTTAGTTTGTTTTTTGTTCCGAATACCTGGGCTCTGGATCTCAGCCGCAAGAAAAAAAGCACAGAAAGAAAGCTTTATATTACGGTCACTAAAAAGGATCGTTGTCCGGTTTGCGGCATGTTTGTCCATCCTTATCAAAAATGGATCACCCAGATTCAATTTAAAGACGGCTCCCATCACAGCTTTGATGGTATGAAATGTATGTGCCGGCTTTATATTGACCCGGGAAAATATGACTCAACCAAAAAAAAGCGGGATATTAAGCTTGTCCTGGTGAGAGATTATTACACGCTAAAGTTTATCCGGCACGATACCGCGTTCTATGTTGTCGGAAGCGATGTTTTTGGGCCGATGGGACACGAACTGATCCCTTTTGACAGCCAAAAGAATGCCGGTACTTTTTTGATTGATCATAATGGATTGAAAATACTACGGTTTAACCAAATCAATCCGGAATTGCTGGACAAATTAGATAAAGCCAAGAAAACCGTTAATCTGGAATAAACCGATGAGATATGCCTCCTGGTTAGCCATTGTGATGGTTGCTTTTTGTTTGTGGAGCGGGTTGGAATACCGGCATTTCCACAAACGGCTGCTTGAAACTGAACAGCAGCTGAAACTGCGGCGTCAGTTTCAGAAAGCAGTCGGTTTGCCGAATTTGGCTATCACCAGCGCTGCCCGGTATTTAAGACATTATTCGATTACAGACCTGACAACCCCCTTTCAGGACTACCCGGCCAGCCTGGACCATTTTCCGGCCGGTTTTGCTTTTGGGCCCCCTGATTATTCAGATATGCCTTCTCCGATTGTTTTTGGTAAACTGGAGAAGTGAATGGGGTCAAAGAATTAGGGGCTTCGCTCCAATTGGAATAGGTTGTAGAATTTACGAGACGTAAAATTATGATTTCCGGAAGCTGGTTTGAAAGACAGAAAAACATCATTGATTACAGCCTGCAGAGTCTGTTGCGACGTCGGTCAAAAAATATCCTCATCCTGATAATCTTCATTGTACTGGTTTTTGCGGTTTCTTCCATTCTTTTTATCACCGGCTCCCTGACACAGGAGATGATGATTACCAGCAATGACCTGCCGGATATCACGGTCCAACGAATTTTGGGCGGGCGGCAGGTAAATGTGCTGTCTTCATATCTCCCTGAGATTGAAAAGATACCGGGGGTGGAAGCAGTTGAAACCAGAGTCTGGGGGTATTTTTACCTGGCTTCGCTGCAAGCCAATTTTACTATTTACGGGATGGATTTGAATCTGCTCGAAGAGGGCGAATACCGCAAGATCGTTAACTGGAAAAACGTTCCTGACCCGGCGGAAAACCAAATTTTATCCTCCCGGCCGGATTTCCGCATGATTATCGGCCAGGGGGTCTTTGAATTGCTGAAAGATATTCAGATGGAGAAGGCCTTTTTATTTTATCAACCGACCTGGCAAAAGCCGATTCCTTTTGACATCATCGGTACCTTTAAAACTGAGACTGAATTGCAGTCCAATGACATGATGATACTGCAAACCGAGGGCGCCCGACGGGTTCTGGAACTGCCTCCTGATGAATTCAGCGACCTGGTTGTTCACGTGCCCAATCCGGAGGAGATCGAAAACATCGCCTTGAAAATTCACCGTTATTTTCCCGAATTAAGAACGATTACCAGGGCCCAAATCCAAAACACCTACGCTACTGTTTTTAATTGGAAGAGCGCTTTTGTACTTTCCAGCCTGCTGGTGGCGATCTTCGCCTTTTTGATTTTAATATGGGATAAAGCCAGTGGCCTGTCTCCGGAGGAAAAAAGAGAAATTGGTATCCTGAAAGCGATCGGCTGGGATACGGATGTTGTCTTGTCGGTTAAATTCTGGGAAGGGCTTATCCTGTCCGGAATCAGCAGTCTGGCCGGCATACTGCTGGCCTACGCGTATATTTACTGGTTGCGGGCGCCGGGGTTAAGAGAGATCTTTATTGGCTGGTCAACTATTTATCCATCGTTTAAATTGATGCCTGATGTTGATCCCAAATTTTTGTTATTAATTATAACGATTTCCGTGGTTCCTTATCTGGCGGTAACGGTTTTTCCTGCCTGGAAGGCCGCTATAACCGATCCCGATGCGATTATGCGTAATATCTGATAAGGCGCCTATGAGTAATCTTATTGTTGAAACCATTAACGTCACCAAAACCTATAACCTGGGGAAACCCAACGAAGTGACAGCGGTGAAGGATGCATCGCTGCAAATTAATGCAGGCAGTCTGGTGGTGCTGAAAGGCCCCAGCGGATCCGGCAAAACGACCCTGCTTTCTTTGATCGGCTGTCAGACAAAACCGACCCGGGGCGAAGTGATCATACTAGGCAAGAAGGTCTCCAAACTGCCGGAAAAATTCATGAACTTGCATAAACGCAACCACATCGGCTTTATTTTTCAGCACTTTCAACTGATTGCCGGCATGAGTGTTTTGGATAATATTGTACTTCCCCTTATTCCGGAAGGTATCAGTCCAAAGGAAAGAAGCAAGCGGGCGGACCAACTGCTGGAACAGTTTGATCTGGCACACCGCCGGCAATTTAAAGTAAGCCATCTCTCAGGAGGTGAGCAGCAAAGGGTGGCAATCGCCAGAGCGTTGATAAATAACGCCGGCATTCTTCTGGCGGATGAACCCAGCGCTCATTTGGACAGTCGCTTGACCAGTGATTTTCTTGATCATGTCAAGCAGTTAAAACGATCCGGTCATACTATTCTGATAACCAGTCATGACCCGATTATTTATCAACATCCAGCGGTGGACCAGGTTTTTGAAATAAAAGACGGTCAGATGATATCATGATGCTTGATCCATGGATACTGGGGTTAATCATCGGGCACAGCGCCTTGCTGCTGATTTTTTCCCTGGGCTTAATCAATGCCTGGCAAATCTTCAGCGGATGGGATTACAATTCCACCGCGGAAAAGCAGTTCCTGCTGGAAAAGAAGACCTATCTGGTTTCCACGGTCATGAATTTTGCCCTGTTTACGCAAATATTGATGCTTTTTCTGTTTGGTATGGCGGCTGATGAACTGGCAAACGTATTACCCGGGGCGATGTGCGCGGTGGGAACGCTGTCATCGACCAGTTACGGATTTGCCTTATTGGACCTTAAAATAGTTTCATTCTTTGCCTATTTCATCTGGCTGGTGGTCAATTACCTTGACAACCAGATAGAGACCTATCCGCTGGTGCGAAAGAAATACCTGGCATTGATGCTGCTTTATCCTTTCGCGGTTGTGGAGACCGTGTTGCTTTTTGCGTTTGCTTTTGATTTGGACCCATCGGTCATTACCTCCTGCTGTGGTTCGGTTTACAATGAGGGGGCAGAGGGTCTGGGGGCAAGCCTGGCCGGCGCTTCGGCCGGCTTTATCCTGCCCCTGTTTTTCAGCATTGTAATACTGTTGTTGCTGAATCGTTTTGTTTTTAACCGTCGGGATGCCGGCAAGAAATGGCTTGGGAATCTTCTTGAATTTCCGCTCTGGATCGCTTTTTTTATAACGGCAATCGTAGTGATTATTTCTTTTATCAGCACTTATGTTTACGAAATGCTTTCCCATAAATGTCCTTTCTGTTTTATGGGCGCTGAGTACCACTACTATGGAGTGCCACTGTATTTGTGCCTGTTCGTTGCCACGGCCACCGGCATGACCGGGGGGCTGCTGGAAACGATTAAGCGGCCGGAAACTCTGGCGGAAAAGGCGAGGCTTTTGCAAAAAAAAATGAATACGGTCTCCCTCTGGGGAATGCTGGCTTTTGTTGTAATCGGCTTTCTGCCTTTTGCGACCTACTATATAAAAACAGGCCGATTGATATGAAAAAGTTTTGGGTCATACTTTTCCTGGTCCTTTTATTCGGAATGACAAATTGTGCTTCCTTGCAGCCCATAAAAATCGAACCGCACAAGGCGTGTCCCTTATGCGGTATGTATCCGGCCCGTTATCCACAGTTCAATTGTCAGATAGTCTTTAAAGACGGCAGCTATGAAGCGTTTGACAGTGCTGTCGGACTGCTGGTGTATCGGCTTTTTCCCGATAATACCGAGATAAAGCTAAAACCCATAGCCCGGATTTATTTTAAGGACTATTTAAAAGAGGGCTGGCTTGAGGCTGGCAAGACCTTTTTTGTGACCGGGTCAGAAATCATGGGGCCGATGGGGGTCGAGTTTCTGCCGGTAGACAGCCAACAGGCCGCTAAAGAGCTTAAAAAACAGGAGCAGGGACAAGATATCACCCATTTTAAAGAGATAAGCCGGCAGTATATGATCAAAGCCGCTAAAGCCGGATGGTTACATTTTCTGGCAAAGAAACTGGTACTTAAATGACTTTATTAGTAACTAGAGCAGCCGCTCTCGTTTTTCTTTTCCTTTTAATCATTGCCTGTAAGGGTGGCAACGAAGAACAGCTTCCGGTCGATTTTGTCTGGGACCGGGTAGCATGTGAAGAGTGCAAAATGGCGCTTAGCGACCCACGTTACTCAGCTCAAGTCATAGACCCCAGCGGCAGGGCTTATTATTTTGATGATATCGGTTGCGCTATTTTATGGTTGAAACGACAGCCCTGGAAAGATAAAGCCCGTACCTGGGTCAATGACGTCAAAACCACCGAGTGGATTGAAGCGGAAAAAGCCAACTGGATATACGGAGACCCTCAGACCCCGATGGGTTATGGTTTTGCAGCCACGCTTTCTCCGGTTGAAAACGCGCTGGATTATGAAACGGTGAAAAAATGGATGTTTATCGGCAAAACCCTGGTCAATGAAAATCTGGTCAAACATCTTGGCACCAGCAATCAACAACCGAGTGTTGGGGAACAGTAACGCTTACAAAACTGAGTAACGAAATTTATTTGAATGTGAAAAATGACGGAAAAACAGAATAATAGACCTATTTCAAGGAGAAAGTTTCTTAAGACCTCGACGCTGGTTGTGACCGGCGGCGCCATTGCCTATGGTGCGGTCAGCGTTCCGCTTTTAAGAAGAAACCGGCGGCTGCTGCGTCCGCCGGGGGCTTTGGATGAGGATGTTTTCTTGGCCTCCTGTATCAAGTGCGGTCAGTGTTTGCAGGTCTGCCCGCCCCAGGTCATTAAACTGGCCGGGATCAGTCAGGGTTTTGGGATTGGGACCCCCTATATAATTCCAAGGGAGGGCGCTTGTATTTTATGCAGCGGTTTGCCCTGTGTCCTGGCGTGTCCGACCGGTGCGCTGGCCCACGAGCTTTCACTGGGCAAAGATGCGGAAATGGGTCTGGCCGTGATCAGCGGTCCTGATACCTGTCTTTCGGTTCGGGGAGTGAATGATCTGGTTTATCGGCTGAAGAATCTCCACAAAAAGAGTACATCTTCTCCGGATCAAACTGAATTAAAAAATATTCTGTCATCCCTGATAAAAAGGCTGACCGCAGATGAAAAAAAGGCGTGGCAGAACAAATTCTCCGTGCCGGAAATTTCTGATAAAACCCTGTTAACCATTTTACAGCAGCTAATGAATTCGGATTTGAAATGGGTTATCAATTTTACCGAATTTTCCAGTCAGGCACGCAATGCTTGTCAGGTCTGTCTGGAGGAATGCCCGATTAAAGATGAAAAAACAATTGTTTTTGTCGATAGAACCCATCCGGATACCGGTCAAGATTACCTCTGGCCCTCTGTCAGAAAAACCTGTGTCGGCTGCGGGGTTTGCGAGGAAAAATGTCCAACGCCGGTCGCCTCCATAACAATTACGCCACGGCTAAAATGGTCTGAAAAGCAGGCCGGTAATCAAATCCGGAAAAACAGTCAAACATGAAAAATCCACCTTATAAAGAAGACAAAAAACAGGAAATAGTAAAGACATTCAAAGGGGCCGGTCTGCGTTCTCAAAATAATCCGCAGCCGGGACACCGACGGCACAAATGGCG
Source organism: Deltaproteobacteria bacterium (assembly GCA_019310665.1). Taxonomy (GTDB): domain Bacteria; phylum Desulfobacterota; class Desulfobacteria; order Desulfobacterales; family JAFDCJ01; genus JAFDCJ01. The sequence goes on along the minus strand of JAFDDW010000064.1, from coordinate 167 downwards.
AAATATCCGTTGGGCCATTCTGTTGTTTTTTAATTTTTTGTTTTTTGCCTCTTTTTTCTTCGATATTCAAATTCTGGAAGGGACCCTGAGCGGTTCCCGGTTGCTGGGATTTCATCTGATTGATCCTCTGGCGGCTTTTCAGGTTATCCTGTCCAGTAAAATAATAA
>JAFDDW010000063.1 GCA_019310665.1 Deltaproteobacteria bacterium | reverse complement strand
TTGTCGAGGTGGCCGAACGGGCGTTTTGACACTCGTATCGAAAATCCTAATTAATTCTTCTATTTCCTTTTTTCTCATTCAACATTCGATGTTCGTCCTTTCAGTGTTCGACCTGCCCGCAATGCCTTGAAACCGGTGTGAGGCAAATTTAACCATCTAATACAAATGGCTCTGAATCTCCTTGATAATATAGGTGCTCCCTGCTAAATTTAATCACTGAACTTGATTGGTTGTCGAAGAGGTAAATTAAAATGAAGGAAAAAAAAATTAAGACCCAGGTCCATTTATGGGATCAGATGGTGTTGATCGGATTCGGATTGGCCCTGTTTTATACGGTTTTTGATTCTGTTTTGTATATCTTCTTATCGTATGATGTTAATTTTTTTCAACGACTGCTGGGACCGGATATTAGTGCCATCTGGAGCCGTATTGCCATTTTGTGCCTGTTCGTTATCTTTGGATCCCATGCCCAGTTTACTATCAACCAGCGCATAGCGGCTGAGGCAGCGCTGCGGGAAAGTGAAAAGAAATTCCGGACGATTATTGAAACTTCCCCTGACGGGTACTACGAGGTAGACCGGAACGGTAATTTTACATTTTTTAATGATTCCATGTGCAAAATCCTCGGATACTCCAGGAAGGAAATGGCGACCCTTAATCAACTCGAGTTGCTGGATGAAGCCAATTCCCGGAAATTAAAAAACACCTTCAGTAAAGTATTAAGCAGCGGCACGCCCGTTACTTCATTGCCCTGGACTCTTTCGGACAAAAGCCGCTCCATGCGATTTGTAGAATCGTCGGTATCCTTGATAAAAGATCCCAGAGGCAGCCTCATTGGCTTTGGAGGATTTATAAGAGATGTCACCCAGCGACAACGCGCCGAGCTCATGTACCGTGCCAAACTGGCGGCTGAAGCTGCCAGCCAGACCAAAAGCGAATTTCTTGCCAACATGAGTCACGAAATCCGTACACCGCTGAACGCCATCATCGGCCTTGTGGAACTGATGCTTACGTCTGATTTACCGCCCGACCAAAGGGAAGATCTGGATGTGGTAAAATCCTCGGCCTATTCTCTGCTTTCAATTATCAACAACATTCTTGATTTTTCAAAAATAGAAGCCGGGCGGTTGGAGTTCGAAAAGACACCCCTCAGCTTTCGTCATTTTATGGATGAATCCATGAAAATTATGGGTATGAAGTCACATGAAAAAGGCATCGAACTGGCCTGCCGGGTTGCACCCGATATACCGAATCGCATACTGGGTGACCCGGTGCGTCTGCGACAGGTACTGCTCAATCTGGTCGATAATGCCATCAAGTTTACCGATAAAGGAGAAGTGATTGTCTCCGCCGCCGTTCAGTCTCAAACGGATTACGAGGTGGTACTTCACATCTCTGTTGTCGACACCGGGATCGGGATCCCCAAAGATAAACAGCGCAGCATTTTTTGGGCCTATAACCAGGGCGACCCGGCAACGCTGCGCCAATACGGAGGTACCGGACTGGGCCTGGCGGTATCAGCACAACTGGTGGATTTGATGGGCGGAAATATCAAACTAAAAAGTCAGCCCGCCGGGGGCAGCCGTTTTAGTTTCACAGCCTGTTTTACGAGGCAGCAAGGCGGCGGACCCCATGATGATCAAATGATCGCTCACCCGAAGCTGGCAGGATTAAACGTGTTGGTCGTAGACGACAACGACTCAAGTCGCAAAATAATCAAAGAAATTCTAGCAAGACTTCAAATCAGCGTTGTACCTGCATCCGGTGCCCGGGAAGCCAAGGATTTACTTTCGAAAGCGCAGGCGGAAAGCATGCCTTTCAACCTGATTTTGATAGACTCGGATATGCCCGAAACAGATGGATTTTCTCTGGCGCAATGGATTGTAGGTCAACAAATATCTGATGCCGGCATTATCATGTTGTTGACCTTTCCGCACCTTAAGCGCAAACCGGAACTCGCAAAGCTGGGAATCACCGCCAGTGTTGTCAAACCACTGGGCGCTTCAGAGCTGGTAGGCGTCATTTTAAATGCTCTGGGTATTCAGAAACCTGACACTGGAGTGTCGGCCAAAGCGCAGCCAAAAGCCATCCGGATTCCTTCGCGATCGTTGAACATCCTGGTTGCTGAAGACACGCCCTTTAACCAGAAGTTTATTCAACGCTTGCTCGATCGTTGGAATCATCAAATCACGCTGGTAGAAAATGGCCGCCAGGCATTGGACACCTTGTATAATGACTCCTTTGATATTGTGCTGATGGATGTGCAGATGCCGGAAATGGATGGATTAACGGCCACAAAAAAAATTCGGAATCTGAAATCCAAAATCAGGGGAATCCCTATCATTGCCATGACGGCCCATGCCATCAGAGGCGATCGAGAGCGCTGCCTGGAAGCCGGAATGGATGAGTATGTATCCAAGCCTATTGATTCTGATATACTGTTTGACGCCATCGAGAACTTGACCCGCACAGCTGGAGTTTCCGATAGGACGGAGGATGAATCTGCGAAGTTAAACAAAGAAATGCTGCTGAAAGCATTTGATGGGGACTGGAGTTTTTTGAAAGAAGTCGTGGAGGTTTTTCTCAATGATTACCCCCGCCTGCTGGATGACCTTCACCGGGCCTTTGAACAAAGCGATTCAGATACCCTGATGCGAGCGGCCCACAGCCTGAAAGGAATGCTAAAAAACTTTCAGGCCGAAACTGCAGCGGAGGTTGCCTTTGAGTTGGAAAAAAAGGGCCAGGCTGAAAGTTTTGACGGCGTCCCGGAGGCCATTGACAACCTTTCCGGGCAGGTCGCTGACGTTGATAAAACCCTTCGGGGTATCCTGGATCAGGAATCCGGATAAACAAAATATCTTACCTGCACCTGATATCGCTATTTTTCAGGGCGGAGTAATTAGGGGAGTTTATTCAATGAAAAAGAAAATCCTTGTGGTGGATGACGATCGCGTCATGTTAAAATTTATCAGCAAATTGCTGACGCGTGAGGGGCATGAAGTGGTCACGGCCGGGGATGGCTTTGCGGCTTTGAACCTGCTTGCCACTTTCACGCCGGACATCATGTTTTTCGACCTCATTATGCCTAAAATTGACGGTAGCAAATTGATCCAGATTGTCCGCAGCATGCCGCAAGTGAAAGATTGCTATCTGGTCATAGTCTCGGCCGCAGTGGCTGAAATTGATTTCGATTTTGAGCAGACAGGCGCTGATTCATATATTGCCAAAGGCCCTTTCAGTTCGATGTCAGAGCACATCAAGGAAGCAATTGAATTATCGGATGCTCCCCTGGCAAAAGAAGAAGAAAAGCCCATTCGCGGACTGGACAGTATCTATGCCCGGCAGTTGACCAAGGAATTGCTTTCACGCAGTCGTCATTTTGAAACCATATTGGAGAGCATGGCCGAAGGAATACTGGAAGTTTTTTCAAACAAAATCGTTTATACCAATGGTGTCGCCGCTTCCCTGCTCGGCTTGGCACCGGAAAAAATTCTGGCTGCCTATCCTCCGGATCTCTTTAACGAGAGCATCGGTCAACAGTTGGATAAAATCCTGCAGTCGGAATCCTACGAACCAGCTGAAATAGGAGAGAAATCACCGGTCGCGTTAAACGGCAAACAGATTACCATTAAAATCCTGCCGGTTAAAGGAGAGAGTTCCACGGTCATCATCATGTTTACGGATGTGACCGAACGCAAGCGGCTGGAGATGCAACTGCAGCATGTCCAGAAGATGGAGGCCATCGGTACGATTGCCGCCGGGGTGGCCCACAATTTCAGAAACACGCTCACCGAAATACTGGTAAACAGCCAGCTGATTCAGATGAACTATGAAGATCAATCCGGCCTGCATGAAGTAGCAGAGCGTATCAACACCTCGGTAAGAAAGGGCTCCCGCCTGGTTGACGGCTTGCTGCAGTTTTCGCGCAAACAGATTAAAGAAGAATTTGTAATTACCAATCTGGCCGATGTTATCAGCCAAATTTATCAGATTATACAAAAATCTTTTGATCAAAAAATCGAAATACATACCGAATGTCCGAAACAGCTGCCGATTATGGGGGATACCACCAGCCTCAGCCAGGCCCTAATGAACCTTTGCACCAACGCCCGGGATGCCATGCCGAGCGGCGGACGGCTGGAGATAAAGGCGCAACGCGAAGGCAAACGAATTTTAGTTACGATCTCAGATAATGGTGAAGGTATGGCTAAAGAAACTATTGAAAAGTGCTTTGATCCCTTTTATACCACCAAGCCGATCGGCAAAGGTACCGGCCTCGGTCTTTCCACCACCTACGGGATCATCAAAAGCCATGATGGCCTGATCAACGTGGAATCGAAACCAGACACAGGAACAACCTTTAAAATTCATTTCCCTCTGGCCCTCGGTGAAGAGGAACGTAAACAGGTAGATAAACCATCGATTGTCCGTGGAGAAGGACAACTGGTTCTGGTGGTCGATGATGAACCTGAGATTCTGAAGGCCATGAAGGAGTTGCTCGAGTATCTGGGGTATCAATCGGAATTTGCTTCAAACGGCACAGAAGGCCTTGAGAAATATAAGAGCAAAAAAACCGATGCGGTTTTGATGGATATTAACATGCCGGAGATGGACGGGATCGCCTGCATCGAAGAAATTTTCAATTATGATCCCGACGCCAAAATCTCAATAATTTCCGGTTATGAACTGGACGGCATCAACGGCCTGGGCCAAAAGGCCAAAGCATCCATTAAAGATTATCTGTCTAAACCGGTGGGACTGGGTGATTTGAGCGCATTGCTGGCCAGAATGTTTAAGGAGCAGTGAAAAAAGAAATGCCTAAAGTGCCTAAATTGCCTAAAATGCCTAAAATGCCTAAAGTAAATGTATTCTATCTAATTTATAAAAAGAAAAAAGCAAGGTATGCGATTATACTCATTTACTGGTTGCTGATCTTTCATGTTGAAAATACCAGGCGTTTATAATAAAGACGGAGCAAAGCGACACCATAATTTTAGGCATTTTAGTGCATTTTAGGCAATTTAGGCATTCTGTTTTTAGGCATTATCCGGGTTAGGAAACGACATCTTATATTCGTAAACCTTGGAGAACCATATGCATTACGAAGGAAATATAATCCGGCCTCCCAGTGAAGCCAACAGTATTTTGCTGCAGGTAAGCGTTGGGTGTTCCCGCAACAAATGTACTTTTTGCGGCACCTATACCGGAGAGCGGTTTCGCATAAAACCGGATTCGATTATTATGGAGGATATCGATTTTGCAGCCCAATACAGTCGCAGACAACGTCGCCTATTCCTCTGTGACGGAGATGCATTGATCATTCCGCAAAAAAGGTTGCTGAAAATTTTGCAGACCATCGAGGAACGGCTTCCCTGGGTTACCCGGATCGGCGCCTATGCCAATGCCAAAAGCCTGGATATGAAAACCCTTGAAGAGCTAAAAACGCTAAAAGCCCACGGTCTGGGAATCGTTTATATGGGTCTTGAAACCGGAGACGACGTCACGCTGAAAAAGATCAACAAAGGTGCTAATTCAAGGCAACTGATCGCCATGGGCCGCAAGGCCAAAGAAGCCGGACTCAAATTATCCATAACGGTTTTACTGGGAATCGCCGGTCGCGAACGGTCGCAGATTCACGCTGAAGAAACCGGCCGCGTATTGTCGGCGATCGACCCCAATTATGTCGGTGCCTTAAGCCTGATGCTCATCCCCGGTACACCGCTTTTCGAGGATTACCAGTCCGCTAAATTTGATTTGATAGAACCCGATGAAATGCTGGCCGAGCTAAGAACGATGTTCGCCACCACCAACCTTTCAAGGGGCTTATTTCATGCCAACCACGCATCGAATTACCTGCCTATAAAGGCCAGACTGCCAAAGGACAAGGAGACGACCTTAAACCTGATTGATCAGGCCCTGGCAGGCAAAATAGCTTTGAAGCCGGAGTACCTTAGAGCCCTGTAGGTCGTTATAATTGAATTTTGTGCATTTTGTGGCAAAATATATTTTAATGAAAATATGAAGCTGCTCGAAAAAATGCCTAAAGTGCCTAAATTGCCTAAAATGCCCCGCCGGGGCGTAGGCCCCTATGGGCCGGAGGCTAAAGTAAATGTATTCTATCTATTTTATGAAAATAGAAACTCACGCCAAGTTGTCATTTCATTGTTCTGATTTTGGGCCTTCCATACTACCAGCGTCAACGACTTATAAAAAAGACGGAGCGTAACGACACAACAATTTTAGGCATTTTAGAGCATTTTAGGCACTTTAGGCATTTTCCGGTTTATCCGGGTCAGGGAATAAAGATGAAGTATCTGGTCTCAGTTTTTTTAATATCGATACTGACGGTCGCTTCAGCTCACAGTGAAAATCACGACCTATCAGAAATCAACCCGTTTCCCGGGTTGATATCCAGGGTGCGAATCAGCGTCCCGCTTGATTTTTGTGGTGAAGCAGTGGAGCTGGAAAATCAGGATGTGCGCGAACGACTCGAAAAAGAATTTCTGCTCACCCTGTGGGATCGGCCCCAGGTTGCCCTGTGGATCAAGCGTTCAAGCCGCTATCTGCCGATTATCGAAAAAATGCTGCGAGAGCATGACATGCCGGAAGACTTGAAGTATGTCGCCATAATCGAAAGCGCCTTGCGGCCCCACGCCGGCTCCCGAAAAGGCGCCATCGGATTCTGGCAATTTATGCAAGCCACCGGCCTTAAATATGGATTGGTAATTGATTCCGAAAAAGATCAGCGACGCAACATCTTCTATTCTACCGAAGCTGCCATCGCCTATTTTAAGGATCTGTATGATTTGCTGGGATCCTGGACCCTTTCAGCTGCAGCCTACAATATGGGCGAGCAGGGGCTTCAATCGGAAATTCTGGCACAAAAAACCGATAACTATTACCACCTCTATCTCCCGCTGGAGACTCAACGATACATGCTTCGCATCATCTCCGCCAAAATGATTTTATCCGAGCCGGAGACCTACGGTTTTTGGTATACCCCGGAAGACTTGTATCCGCCCCTGCAGTTTGATCGTCTCAAACTGAACTGTTTTCAGGAAACGCCTATCTCCATTATTGCGCAGGCCGCCAATACCCACTTTAAAGTGATCAAGGATTTAAATCCCGAAATCAGAGGCCATTTTTTAGCTGCCGGCAGTCATTGGCTATTGATTCCCAAAGGCGCCGCCGATGGATTCCAGGAAAAATTTAAAACCCTTGTCAGTCAATGGCAAGCCGAAAACAAAGAACATGTTTATGTGGTCAAGGAAGGCGATAATTTATCCGCCATCGCAGAACGCTTTAACGTTCCCCTGCCGGCTCTGATTATCTGGAATCGGCTGGAAAAAAATAAACACATCTATCCCGGGGACCGCCTGGTGATATATCCGCAAAATGCCGAATAAATGCAGGAAGCTCATGCAAAAAAACGGACTTTTCGTTCAGGCCCTAAATATAATTTCATTTCGGCAGTACAATCTTCTGTTTCTCCGGGTCCGGGTGCTGTCTGTAAAGTATGGCGATGTGACCGATCATGCCCGCCAGATGGCTTCCTGTTCTGCGCTCAAGGGCCCAGGCTATCTCTGTTTTCTGCTTTTTTTCTTTATAATCGATAAATTTGATTTTAATTAACTCATGACTGTCAAAAGCTTCTTCAGTTGACCTGATCAGTGCATCCGTAAGCCCTTTCTGCCCGATAAATACAATGGGTTTCAGACCGTGAGCAATTCCCCTTAAATATTTCGTCTGCGTGCTGGTTAATTTTTTCATAGGACCCCCTGAGCCGGATAAACCGGATAAACCGGAAATTCCAAAACACAAATACCAAATTCCAAATAAATCACAATGACCAAAATTCAAAATCCCAAATGCGAATATGATCTTAAGAAAGAACGTTTCAATTCTATGTATTGTTTTTTGCATAAAATGCAAAGAAATAACAATTAAGACTCTAAAACTCTTGTGAGGATCAATATCATTTCTGAGCTGGGGTTGCAATGATGGAACCCCATACAAATTAAACGTTGAAAGTCTAAAAAATTGCTTTATAGTTTAGAAAAAATAATTGAAACTTATCGAGGAGATTTTAGATATGACAACTGAAAACTATCCGCAGGAAGCCTTAAAATTTCAGATCCAAGCTTTCAAAAAGCCGAAGGATATCCGCAGCATGGGAAAAACCCACGTTTCATTTTCCGGCTCTCCCAAAAAACACCCCTATGACCCGGAAAAGGTTGTCCTGGTCGCAGATCCGTTTAGCACCGATACCCTTTATTATGAATTCAACAAAGACGATATATCCTATGTGGAAGAACTTCCCAATCTCGTAAACCAGCAGGGTGATACCATTACTATGGCCAGAGTGTGGGTCCAAAAAATGAGCGTGGGCATTCGCTGCTCCCCGTTTATCGTTGAGGACACGAGACAGACGCCAGGAGGCTCTTGAATTTGGAATTGGGAATGCGGAATGCGGAATCAAAAGGGAATGAATCGATTGTGGATTTCGGATTTAAACGCCAATCGCATAGCGCATAGCGCAAAAAAAAAGCGTGCAGACGGCTGGAACAGTGCGCATGGTGTCGCTTCACTCCGTCTTTTGTATAAGTCGTTGACGCTGACCGTATGAGAGGCCAGAAATCAGAACAATGAAATGATAACTTACCGTGAGTTTCTATTTTCATAAAATCGATAGAATACATTTACTTTAGGCATTTTAGGCACTTTAGTGCATTTTAGGCATTCTGTTTTTAGGCATTTCCCGGTTTAACCGGGTCAGGGGGTTTGCATGCTTTTGAGATAAGAGCGAACTTCCTGTTTAAGCGGTTCATCGCCGGCCTGCCCGGCGAGCTGCGCGGCCCTTTCAAGCCATTGTACCGCATCCTGATGATTACCCTGCAATGCAGCACTGCGACCTGCCCGAAAGTAGCGTTTTGATGCATCTGAAGGTTTTCCTGCCCGATCGCAGGCTTCGGCTGCCAAGGCCAGGGCCTGCGCCATTTTTCGGTAATCGAGCTTTTCGCGGCGGTGCCTGGCGGTGCTGTCGAATGCTTGAATGGCTGCATCCCAGTTGTTTTCGGCCATTGCCAGCCGACCGCTCAATTCTTCCCGATCGGCTTTCAGCCAGGAATCTGCAAAGCTATTCAGAGCGTTGATCTCCTTACGAAGCTGATTGGTGTCGCCCCGTTTATCGGCGATTAATCCCCGCAAAAAATGGGTTTTGCTTTCAACAGCCTCAGCCGGCTGATTTGGCGGCAACAGGATCTGATCTGTGATCTGCCAGGCATCCTCCAGTTTGCCGGTGCGATACAAGATGGTGGCTTTCAAAAGCAAAATATCCGCGGTTACGCTTTCTTCGTTTCGTACCAACTCGTTTTGGGCCTGGTGCACCCGTTCGAGGGCCTTGTCGTAAGATCGCAATCCCAGCATACAAACTGCAAGATTATACTGGGCATCTACGACTGCCTTCCGGTCATCGCGCAGGTAAGCACGGTTCAGTGCCTGGCGGTATAGATTCGCAGCCTGTCCAAGTTGGTCGTTATCAAAAGCAATTCGCGCTGAACGGTTTAGCCGTACTAAATTTTCGTCGACACCGGGTCCTTTGTGCACGACCCGGGAGGATCCGCATCCCCCCGCCGTGATCAGAAGGACGACCAGTATTAAAATCGCAGGTCGGTAGGCGCTCCTGAATCGGAGATAACGGATCATGGGTCCACCTCCAACGGTGATATGCGCGTTGATGCCGGCTGGGCCTTTGCAGCGCCTCCTCCCAGCAACCAGTGGGACTGGAGCTGCCGTATCAGCAGCTCCAATTCAGCCATCACCTGTTGGGTTTGAAGCAGTAATACCGGAACACTGTCGGTGGCCTGCGCCACGTTCTCGGCAATGCGGGGAAGCTGCGGGGTCGTCCGGCTCATATCTTTCATCACCGCTTGTACGGAGACCAGGAGTTCCTTGAGTTTGAGGGTAATTTCCGGCAGACCCTTGGACTGCTCGTTAATTTGGGCCGAAATCTCAGCAACATTTCCGATGGTGGTCGTAAGATCTTCAAAAAGCGGATCAAAGCGAGCCATGCTTTCGTTGAGCCCGGCAACCAGCGCTACAAAATCATCCATCATTTTTTCTTCAGCAAGCAGACGGCCGATCACGCCTTCACCCCGGGCGATCTTGCCGGAAACGGCATTTAAATTCGTGAGCAGTTGCTGCATATCGCCTGAGGGATCCTGCAGATCCTCTACCACCGCCAAAATCAGGCGCATGGCTTGCCGGGTGTCGTCGATGACCGGAAAAACTTTGGTGCGCACCTGATCGAGTATTTCACCAATCGATTCAGTGGGCGCACGATCGGCGGTTGCATTGATAACCGCGAATTCCCAGTCGAGGGGTTGGCCGAAGCCCCGCGAGATATCAAGAAATGAATCACCGGCCACGCCGAAACGCTTGCGGATGACCGCCGACGAATCACGCCGCACAAACGGTTTCATATCGCTTTGGATCTGCACGTCGGCGTGCATCTTACGGTCGGGATTGATGACAATTCGAAGCACTTTACCGGCCCTGGTTCCCAGCACTTCTACCTCTGCGCCTTCTGATAGCCCAAACAGGCCGTCCGATGGCAGGATTACCTTAATTCTTTCACCGGGCTCCAGCCATTCTCGAACTTGACCGGAGAAAAGAAAAGCTGCTCCGAAAATAATCACCGTCAGGATCACGAAGACACCGACCGCCTGATTGGCATATCGGAAACGGCTATGCTGGTAAGTCAAACTCACCGGACCACCTCCATCAGTTTGCGTGCAGTCAACCGGTAACGATAGGTTGCCGGCAGCACGGGATCGTTCCAGACTTGATCCTCCAGGGTTAGCCAGATGACACCACAGCCCCGGTCGCAGGCCTTGCGGATTGCATTGATAAGCGGCGGCAATATTTCAGGATAGACCCCGTTGGTCGGTTCTTCCAGCAAAATCAGTGACGGTTGACCGAGGAAGGCCCGAATGCAGGCGGCCCGCTGATGATCAGCCCTCATAGCATCATCCGGACGCCCGCTGGGCAGCCCCGGAAGTCCGAAGTGCTCGGCCAAACGCGCGGCCTCATCACGAAGTTCAGCAAACTTTCGCCGGGTATGGTGAAGCTGAGGCAGCAAAATATTCTCCAGCAAAGTCAGGCGATTTATCCAGTTGCCGTAAGTAAACACCCGACCGATTCGTCCCCGCAGCGCATTGGCCGTATTGGATGGAAGCGCTGACCAATCCTTACCTAAAAAAAAGATGGTCCCCGCAGCCACCTGATGCAGGCCGCTACAGGCATCCGCCAGAACCGATCCGAATCTGGGACGCTCAAGGTTAATCAGGGCCAGATCACCACCGAAAAGATTCATTTTAAAATCAATGGTCTCACCGCCTCCGCCCTGCTCGGTAACCAGTTTAACTTTTTCAAAACGAAGGATGCTTCTACGTTCTGCAAGGCCTTTAATCATAATTGGTTCTTCACATGAAAGAGTGCAGTCATTTTAACCCAGGAGACGAAATATATCTGTCATTTTTTGAATGCCTAAAATGCGCTATTGCCGATTGGAAACCAAATCGAATCAGTCCATCTCTTTTAAATCCGCAATCCCAAATCTCAAATCCGAAATCGAAAGACCCGTCACAGCAGCAGTGTCAGCACGCCGGATATCAACAGGGTTGCCAGCACGGATTTGGTAATGCCTCGCGGCAGTGCTGCCAGAAGATCGGATCTGGAACCGCTAACGGATAAACCGGTTGTGCAGGCAATTAAAGCCACGACAAAACCGATGGAAACCGTTTTCAAGGGTATCGTTGCAAAATCTGCAAGTCCCATCTTGGCTAGAATTCCAAAAACAAAATCATACAAAGTGAAATCCATCGAACCCAGCGCATTGCCCGCCAAAAAGCCTGAGCCCAGGGCAACCGCGATAAATGCAATCGTTAAGCTGAACATGCACACCGAGACCGCCACTACCCGCGGGATGATCAGGAAAAGAAACGGATCAATGCCCTGGGCGTCCAGCATCCGAACCTGCCCGCCAATCTGCATATTGCCAAGCTCCACCAAAATGACGGATCCGCTGCGTCCGATCACTGTCAGGGCCACGAACAAAGGGGCAACTTCACGCACCAGTACCAGAACCAGAATGGAACCGGTAAATTCGGTCTGTCCGAAGACACCCAGCCAGTAAATTGCCTGGTATACGATCCCCAGGCCGACGAGACTTCCAGCGCGCATACCGATCTGAAGGCACTGTTCGAAAAATTCCGCCCGCACCGTACGCCGCCAGGTTAACGGCCGCAAGCCCTGCCAGATGACAGCGACCGCAATACTGGTGAACTGAATCAATCCAAGCACCTGATTAATCGCCCATTGACCGATTATGGCCGTAACACCACCCGGCCCTGCTTTACCAGCCGCCCGCAAATTACGCTCTACAGCCAGTTCCTGAGATTCGCTCATATTCGCCCCGTCAGCAAATAGGTTGAAATTTCGCCGATGTTCTGCAGATAATAATGCCCCCGTACTCTGAAAAGGTAATTTTGCTGAAGACGCCGATAGGCAGTTTCACTGACCTGGATGCCGCCGGTCACGCCATTGTCGGCCATCATTGATGCCGTGCTGACAGCTTCCCCCCAGATATTGTATGATTTCTGGCGTCGCCCGACCGTACTTCCAATGATACCACCCGTGTCAATTCCCATCTTAAATACCATCGGTTTATCGAGATCCGCGAAAAGATGACTGCATTTATCCTGAAAGCTCAAAGCCACATCCGCGATCGCATCAACGGAGCGATTCGAATTATCCTCCAGGCCGGTGGCGCACACAATCTGATCGCTTATTATTTTCCAATAATCAACCCCGTGGTCGTCAAAAAGATCCTCAAAGTGGCAGACCAGATGATCAACTGCCGTCGTCGGATTATCTCCTCCAAAGTACTCGGCCAGGGCCAAAGGATCCGTAAACCGCAGCACGAGAACGGTGACA
>JAFDDW010000717.1 GCA_019310665.1 Deltaproteobacteria bacterium | reverse complement strand
ATCCATGGGTGCATCTTTGTAATAACGGTTGATGATAAACCGCATGTATTTTGTACCGGCGTGGATGTTGTTCTCCAGTTTTTCGATCTCGGGAATGTTAACGTTGCGATCTGCGGCTGTAGAGGGCAACAGCTGCATGACGCCGACAGCACCGGCATGGCTCTTTGTACTTTGGTTCAGGCCGGACTCCTGATAGGCCTGGGCCGCCATCATCAGATAGTCGAAGTCATATTGCGCGGCATAGCGCTTGAAGAGTTCGACCATTTGCTGAAATTTCTGCAGCTCTTCTGCGGACAGGGAATTTTTTACAAATTTGGTGCTTTTTAAATAGCGCTTGAGCAATATATTGCCAAGCAGGCTCCCTTTTTTATGGCCTTTGACGAATTCATTGATGATCGCCTTGAGTTGCGGACTGTTCTTGCGAAAAGCCCAGGCAATTCCACCGCCGGTTCTCACGGCAATGTCGGAATGTACCTGGATCTTATCAAAAATCTGAGTCCAGAATTGGGCTTTGTGGCTGTCCATTACGATCATTGGAATGAGACCCGCATTCACCATTTCCAACAAATCTTCATCCTCAAAGCTTTCTTCTGCCGGGACCAGTTTCATCTGAGATTTCCCGGCTTTTTTAAACGCTGCATTCAACAGTGCTAAACTTTCGTAATAACTGCTGGATTTGCGGACATGGATTTCTTGGCCTGCAAGATCATCAACGCTGGTCACCGTCGGCGCAGCGGGCCCGGTTACAAGCAGTTCCTTGACCCCGGTCAGCAAGGGATTTGAGAAATCAATATGCTTTAGACGTTCCGGGGTAATCGTCAGGTTGGCAACAGCCATGTCCCCCAAACCCTTTGCAAGACCGGGGATCAGTTCATCACGCCGGACGGGAATAAAGACCACATTTACTTTCAACGTTTTGGTCTTGAGCTTTTTGTTGACAAATTTTTCAAACTCTTTGAGCAAATCATATGAGATGCCGCGCTGCCGGCCGCGATCCAAAAAATAAAATGTTTTGCTGAAGACCACCAGCACCCGAATCTTCCGCTTTGCAGCCATCTTGTCGAAATCGCCGATCCAAGGTTTATTCTCCAGCAGCGCTTCCCCTGGGGCTGACTTCGCTTCGGCGGCCGGCGCAATCAAGGGCACCGCGACTGTCAACGCTATGATTGCAGCAAGCAAAATTGTATACACCTGGCATTGTAAAGTTTTTCCCCGTTGGTTTTGATGAGATTGAATCATAATGCTTCCTCCAATTATCCTAAACCAGTGACCAAGTTATTTTGGCCCGTCATTATTCAATCCGGCTTTTTCACGATCGAAAGACAAGTTCCCACCAAGATTAACGACCAGCGGTTGGCCATCATCCTGACTCAGATAAGTGGTCGAGGTTGGGAATGCAAACTTGATACCCTCTTTTTGAAATTCCTGTGCAATTTGCAGATTCACCCCCTGACTAAATTTCATATAGTCCCAATAGTCCGCCGGGTGATACCAGTAAGATACCCAAATATTCAGAGAATACGGATCGAATTCATTAAAATAGGCCCGGGGCGGGTATTCCGGATCCATCCCTTCATGGTTATCCAGAATCTTCAGGATGATATCCACCGCTTTTTCAATTTTTTCCGGTGGGGTGTCATAGGTAATTCCAATATTGGTCCGCCTTCTGATATGGGGACGCTGGCCAATGTTTTCAATATCGATTTTAGCCATTTCATCGTTGGGAATAACTGTCTGGTGCCCGGTAAGCAGCCTGATCCTGGTCGATCGCAGTCCGATTTCTTCCACTACCCCGTCATGCCCTTTGACTAAGACCCGTTGGCCAACCTTATAGGGTTTATCCAAAAGAATCATGACGCTGCCCAGCAGGTTCCAGAGCGACTGCCAGCCCCCCGACACCGAGACCTGCCAGAAGGGTGCTGACCTTAAGGCCGATATTGTCCAGCCAAAAGAGAACAGCAGCGATGACCAGCGTAATCCGGATCGCTGTTCGGGCCGGTCGCAGCAAGACGATGGCGTCTTCCCGCCCGCTGCGTCTCAGCCGCTCTCCCCACCAGAAAACAATCAGATCGACGAGCCGGACGGCAGTCCATGTCATTACGAATGGAAGCACCGGATCCACTCGAAAAAGGGTACGGACGGTCATGGACAAACCGATAAAGGACAGTCCCACCTGTTCCAGCAACAACCACAGGAGAAACCGAACCGGCCAGGCCACAAACCGTTTAATTTGACGCCTCATGGCAGTGTCTTGGCGACCCACCAGCAGGTTTACAATCCAGGTTATGAGCAGCGCCAGGAGGAATGTAAGGGCTAAATTAATCAGCCACAAAGCCCACTGCCATACCTGCCAGCCGAGGAACTGTGAATCCGGGAACAACTTTGAAAGGGTTTCCTCGAAAGGTCCGTATCCAAAGTATTCATACAGATGAGGAATCTCGGCCACTGTTTGATTGGAAATTTTCCAGATATAGGCTCCATCTCCGCGCGCAATCCGCTGCATCAGAATGTCGACGGTCTTTTCCGGCGTTTTGACGCGGCCGATACTGTCGCGGTCGGCAGGCAGACCATCGTCGGAAAATCCGGTGGGGTGTGCGCTGATCATTTCCAGGTCGAACCAGATTACTTTATCGAGGGCTATCTTTAGCTGACGCGCCAGTTGGGGTCCCTGGCTTTCGTCCATCCTGTCCGGTAAATAGCGCAAGTCCAGGTATTTGGCTGCCCGCTCGAAATCTCCGTCACGCGCTGCCTTCAGGTATCCTTTCAAACTGCTGCGCGGAACACCCCGGTTGAATTTATCGGCGGGTCCTGATGGTTTGATTTTTTGAGGCCCCGGCTGTTCAGCGTCCTTACCTTCCTGCGAGTTGCTCTGGTTAGCCGGACCGGATTGTGCCATTGTCGGTGAAGGTGTTGCGAAGATAAACGAAGTGACGAGCAAAAACAGAAAAAGTATAATTGCAAAAGTTTCAGGCAGGCCGAGTTTTTCGCCCCTGGTAGTAGTTTTCATGACTTTTAGCCTTCTTGATAGTTTCTAAATTTGTATCTTTACGCAAACGTTTTACTTTTGCGTATTACACCTTTTTCGCCCGTCCGCATCGCCTTACCAGCCAAACCACCAGCGGATAGCTCAGCCAGGAGATTTCCCAGAGGGTCGGCCCCACAAATGCAAGCGGAATGGTAATGATGGCGGTGATCGGCTCTGCCAGAATACGATCTCGCAATCGATAGGCATACTGCTCGGTAACTTCGGGTAATAACAAACG
>JAFDDW010000062.1 GCA_019310665.1 Deltaproteobacteria bacterium | reverse complement strand
GTCGAGAAAATTAAATAAGTTGCCCAGAATTTGTGCATCGGTACCTTCAACATGATCATAGGGTAAAATGCCGTTAAACATCTTGCTGTTTTGGCCCGGCATGGCATATCCAAGCATGAGCCTTTCCAGGCCGGCGAGCCAGGTGTTTTCAGAAAAAGCGGGGACGCCGGCGTCCCCGCGGCTTTGGCTGTCAATGCCCCATCGAATTCGAGTGTCCTTGATCCAGCGCTCTATGATTTTTAAATCAGATTCCGTCAGGCCGAACCGTTCCTTAATTCCTGGAAATTCCAGTAGACTCATTACCCGGACGGCTTCGAAACGGCTATCGGTGATATCCAGCAAAGCCAGAAAGCCTTCGATCATTCGGCTTTCTGCCCGGGGGCTCTGATCGGCAATGCTATAGGGCATCCGCAGCGATGCATCGATCTGGGCATCAAAGACGGCATGCACGTAAGGGGCATAGGTTTCAATATCCGGCGTCATGACGATGATATCTTTGGGCAATAAATCCGGTTCTTCTTCGAACATGGCCAGAAGGTTATCATGCAGCACCTCGATTTCGCGCATGGGACTGTGGCAGGAATGAACTTGAACGGAAGTATCGTGGCTGGAGATTTGAAAAATCTCAGGTTGTGATTCAGACGGCGGTCCTTTATCAGATGATGAGCCGTGGGGCCCATCAACAACATTGGATTCTCTATCTCTCAGGTTTAAAATATCCGACTGCAAGCAGGCCAGAACGGAAGATTCCTGTGGTTCTTCAAATTGTTCGAAAATTTTACAATCCAGATCACTGATTAACTTAAAAAAATCACGGCCCAAATTCCCCATGGCAGCCAGAAGTCGGTTTCCTTTTTCAAAATGATACCATTCAATGTTTTCAGCGACCTGGGGATATTTTCGGCGGATTTTTTTTATTTCCCGATCAGAGATAATATCCGCCCAGTACTCCCGGCAGGGGTCGATGAGAAAAAAATTAACCTCGACAAGCCGGGACAACTCTGCGAAAGCCTGCAGGTGAAAAAGAGGGAGATGCGAAATTCCGAAAAGTGAAATCCGTTTTGGAAGTCGGGCGGGGTCAAAATGAGAGCTTCGGATCTGTTTAAGTAAATTTTCCCGCATCCGGGCGCGATGCAGGTGCGCTTTGCCCTGCGCAAGTTCACGCCAGAGTTGGGCCTGCCAATTATGGGGCGCTGCTTTTTCTTCTTTGGATCGCTCCCACTGAAACAATAATTGCGGACGAAATACCAGATACTGGTCAAATAGATCGGCGATTCGACCGCAAAGCTGATACAACTTGAGATGCTGGCCGTCTTCGGCCAGATAGGCGTTTAGGTCTTCAAAGCCTTTGCGGTTGATACATTTGGCAATGATCCCCATAAGCCGAAAGGTCATGATATCGGGTTCAAACGGTGAGGTTTCCGGCATATCCGGAATCAGGTTTTTAAAAATATCTTCCAGCAAGGCATTGGGAAAGGGAAAGGCGCAGTTGGCGCTGACCCCGTTCAAGCGGGCAAGCTCCATGGCAATCCAGCGTTCCATGCCCCGGCTTTGAACCACAATGACTTCGGGGGTGAAAGGCGTCGGCAACGGCGCCTGAACAATTTCCGAAAGCTGTTTTGCCAGAATTTCCAGGCGGTTGCTGGTAAAAAGTTTAAGATTAGTCTGAGACATTTCGCGGGTTTTCAGTTATCTGCGACATGATGTATTCGGCGATGGCTGTAATCGTCAGTGAGGGATTAACGCCGAGATTGGCCGGTACATTGGACCCGTCGGCAACATAGAGGTTGGGATAACCATGCACTTCTCCCCTGAAATCGACGACACCATCTTCCGGGGTTTGGCCCATGACACATCCTCCCAGAATATGGGCGGTGGATGAGATGTCGAAAAGCGCTTCGGTGATGGCACTCATGGGCTGGCCGTTTATTTTTTCCCCCATTTTCTCGGCGACTTTATTGGCGATGGGAATATAGGAAGGCACTTTATTGCTACCCGGCACAAGTTCCGTATTCATGGTGCGTTTGCCAAATCGCCACCAGCGCGGTTGATACGAAAGCCGGAGGAAACTTTCCTCGGTCTGCATAACAAGCAAAATGGGTGTTCGAGCCGCCCAGCCAAAGATCCAAAAAGACTTTAAAAATTCCCACGGATGCCGCAGAACATTACCGAGGAATCTAATTGCACGCGGCATTTGCCCACCGCCGCCGGTCAGCAGCGTCAGCAGGGATCCCATTGCATCAGACCCCTTGTTGTAGCGCACGATTTCAATATGGGTTTTATCATCGGGATAAATACCCGATGTTATGGCGATGTGATCGGAATAATCCGCGTTTTTGTCATGAGCCGTGACGGATAGCAAGGCTTCCGAGTTTGTACGAACGCCATTTCCCAGTTGATCGGAAATTTTGGGAAGCAGGCCCTTGGTTTTGCATTCGAAAAGTAATTTTACGGTTCCCATCACCCCGCCGCTGAAGACAACACCACGTGCCTTAAACGTTTTTTGGGGATGAAGCAGGCCGGTTGATTTTCTGGTGTAAATTTCGTAGCCGTCTTCTGAGGAGCGCACGCCGGTAACTTGGGTTTCCGGAAATATAGTTACCCCGAATTTGTTTTCTGCCAGATAAAGGTAATTTTTATCAAGGGTGTTCTTGGCCCCGACCGGGCATCCTATCATGCAGGCACCGCAAAAAGTACACCCGGTTCGGTCCGGCCCGTCCCCGTCAAAATAGGGATCAGGAACCGTTTTGTCCGGTTCACCGAAAAAAACACCCACATCGTTAATATGAAAGGTGTCTTCCCCGCAGATTTCCCGGCCGATTTCCGCCAATATTTCATCCGCCTCTCCGACCGAAGGGCAAAGGGTGGCGCCTAACATCTGTCTGGCACGATCATAGAAAGGGGCCAGTTTTGTTTTCCAGTCTCCGGGGCCCCATTCTTTTTTTTGGAAGACTTCATCGGGCGGGACCAGGAGTTGATTGGCATACACCAGGCTGCCGCCGCCGACGCCTCCCCCGTGCAGTATAAAGACATGTTTAAGCAGGGTCAGCATTTGAATGCCGTAGAGACCGAGTTTGGGCATCCATAAAAATTTGCGGAGGTTCCAGCTCGTGGGTGGAAAATCCGCTGTACGATAACGTTTTCCTTTTTCCAGAACAGCTACTGTATAGCCTTTTTCAGCCAAGCGCAACGCCGATACCGATCCGCCGAAGCCCGAACCGACAACAATGTAGTCATACATTACGGCACCCCTGTTTTTCATGGATAAGAAGAGGAAAATTCCAATAAAATTATGTTGTAAAATTCACTACCTGTCAACAAGATTAGACAAAGGTCAATCCTTGAATGATTCCATTTTAAATTAAAACACTGTTTAAAATTGAAAATCCGCGTTCGTTTCAGAATATATTTTACTTGCTTTGTTTTTACTATTAATTTACTTACAATTCAATATCTTGTGGGTTTTATAACATGGGAACGTTCAACATGCACATTATATTAAAAAAGCTTATAATATTTTGGCTCACCTCTTTGGCTCTTATCAGCTGCCTGCCAATCCAGGCCGCAGCCGGCACAGTGGTCGATCAGCTGGAGCGCCGGGTAGTTGTGCCGGATGATCCCCAGCGGGTTATATCACTGGCTCCGAGTATCACGGAAATCGTTTATGCCCTGGAACAGGGAAATCGTCTCAAGGGTGCAACCCGGCACAGTGATTATCCCCGCGAAGCGACAAAACTTCCCCGGATAGGTTCCTATGTGCGCCTGGATATTGAACGCGTCGTGGCTTTGAATCCGGATCTTTGTATTGCGACCAAAGACGGCAATCCCAAGGCGATTATTGACCGGCTGGAGTCATTGAAAATTCCGGTTTATGTGGTAAATCCCCACAATTTAGACACCATATTGGAAACAATCCTGGAAATAGGCACTATTCTAAACGCCGGTGACAGGGCCAATACCTTAACGACCCGCATGCGTACCCGCATACAGCGCGTGAAATCCCGGGTTGCACAGGTAAACTATCGGCCCCGCGTATTTTTTCAAATCGGGATTTCGCCGATCGTATCCGCCGGAACCGACACGTTTATCCACGAACTTATCGAACTTGCCGGGGGGATAAATCTGGCTAAAGGCCGGTTAGCCTATCCTCGTTTCAGCAGAGAACAGGTTCTGGCCCTGGAACCGGAAGTCTTCATCATTACTTCCATGGCCAGACAGGCGGTGTTTGAGCAGGTCAAAGCCGAATGGCGTCGTTGGCCGAATATTCCTGCCGTGCGCAATGAACGAATTTTTTTAGTTGACTCGGACCTGTTTGATCGACCGTCACCGCGTTTGGTGAGCGGGTTGGAACTTTTAACCCGCTTGATTCATCCTGAACTGCAGGAGCAATCTCAATGACGGCAAATCCACCACGCATCATAATACGCCTGATCTGGACCTCAGGCCTCCTGCTGGTCGTTTTTTTAGCAGCCGTGTTTGCAGGTATTTCCGCAGGCTCATCCGGCGGCGGAATGCTTTCTGTTCTGCAGGTGATCCTGGGAAAAAGTGACCCGGATTCCATGCTGCATGCCATCATCTGGCAAATCCGTCTGCCGCGCGTCCTTTTGGCCGCTCTGGTGGGCGCAACCCTTTCCCTGGGCGGCCTGGTTTTTCAAGCGTTGCTTAGAAATCTTTTAGCCGAACCCTATATATTAGGTATTTCAGGAGGATCGGCGATTGGTGCTATTACCGGAATCCTCCTGGGTTTATCGCGCTTTCCGGGCGTCAGCTTAACCGCTTTCCTGGGGAGTATGGCCACCCTGGCGCTGATTCTTGTGATGACCTCCGGTCAATCGGTGATGAAAAAAGAGTCCCTGCTTTTGTCTGGGGTAATGGTAAATGCCTTTTGTTCTTCGGTGATCATGTTTCTGGTCTCCGTCACCCAGGACGCCAAACTCCACAATATCATTTTTTGGCTTATGGGAGATCTTTCAACCGCTGATATCCGCCAGGTCGGCATTCTTGCCGGGATGCTTCTCCCCTGCTTTGTCATTATTTTCTGGCATTCGCATGCCATGAATCTCCTGTTGATGGGCAAAGAAATGGCTCAGGCGACAGGGATAAGTATTAAAGTCGTAACCATCACGCTTCTGGTCACCTCTTCATTTATGGTGAGCGCTACCGTCAGTTATTGCGGCCTGATCGGTTTTGTCGGTCTGGTCATGCCCCATCTGCTGAGACTCATCCTGGGACCGGACCACCGGATTCTCGTTCCGGCCTGTATCCTGGGCGGTGGATCCTATCTGGTGATTTGCGATCTTCTGGCAAGAACACTGCCGCAGCAAGGGGAATTGCCCGCCGGGGTGGTCACGGCTCTAATTGGCGCGCCCCTTTTTATCATGCTTTTAAAAAAGTCAGGACGATGAATCCAACTATCAAGATAACAAATCTGAGTCACTCTTTTGGTAAACGCAAGGTGTTGAGAAATCTTTCACTTCGTGTTGAAAAGGGTGATTTTTTTATCATCATCGGTCCCAACGGTTCCGGTAAAACCACTTTAATGAAGCTTATGGCAGGGATTCTCAGACCTCAAAGCGGGCAAATTGAAATTCTGGGGCGTCTTAATCGCAGTTATACCCCCAAGGCGCTGGCCCGGGCGGTTGCCTTCGTCCCCCAAAGACTGCCGGTGGATTTACCGTTTACCGTTGGCGAAACAGTCCTGCTGGGTCGGGCGCCCTATCAGGGAGCGCTGGGAATAGAAGGTGAAGAAGATATTGAAATCGCCAAACAGGCCATGCAGTTTACGGAGGTGGATCATTTAAGCGGCGCCACTTTAGGTCAACTCAGCGGCGGCGAGCAGCAACGTGTTTTCATTGCCCGCGTAATTTGCCAGGAGCCTGAAATAATGCTCCTGGATGAACCCACGGCATCTTTGGATCTTGCCCACCAGGTCAAGGTGATGGATTTGATGGAAAAGCTTAAGGTCGAAAAAGCCATCACCGTGGTTATGGTCTCCCATGATGTGAATCTGGCGGCCATGTACAGTGATCAGGTGCTTTTACTCAAAGAGGGTGAAATCGTGTGCATCGGGTCGCCTTCCGATGTCCTTTCTTTCCGGAAACTGGAGCAAACTTACGATTGCAAGCTATTGGTGGATGAAAGTCCCCTCGGCGGATTTCCTCGGGTTACGCTCGTGCCGGGAAGATATATGGAGTCAGATAAGTAGTATTAAATTGATTTTACATTGGACGAAGATGATTTTTTAATAATTGAAATCAATATCTACTTGAGTTTACAATCAATAATCATGATATTTGTAGTTTTACTAGGGTTGGTATCTCAATAAATCACAGGTTAACGTCAACAGAAGATATAGGAGGCCTGTATTGACAGACAATTATGCAAAGATTGTTCAAGACAATCTTAAACGATTATACGGTGATCTGCCCAATGATCTTGCACAGAATCTTCCAGGCGAGCAGGATGGAGAGCAATTTATTTTTGATGCATTTGGTGAAAAATGTGTGATTGAGCCGGAAAGGATTATACTTGGTGAGGAAGAACACTCCTCAGTGTTTGGAATTTTAATATCTCTTTACGCCTTGAATGCCTGTTCAGAAATTTGTGTTCTTACACCTCTCAAATCATTCAAGGAGTTTCCTGACAGCATGCCTTATGTGGGAGCATTTACGACGCATACTGAGCAATTGCTTGTCCCTCATGTTGCCAAAATTGAAGAAACGGTACAAACAATTAAAAAAAAACTTAAGGGAGAGAAAGCTCCTTCTGAATCAGGAGGCGATTTTTCTTTTATTGTTTATCCACTGCCGAAAATCGCACTATGTTATATTTTTTATGAAGCAGATGATGATTTCCCTGCTTCGGTAATATGCCTATTTTCAAATAACGCAAATCAATTTCTGCCAGTAGATGGACTTGCTGATGTGGGTGAATACACGTCCAGAAAAATTTTGAACCTAATCGATTGATGATTAGAAACAGGCTAAAAATATAACAAAATCTATACACTGCAAGGTTTTACTCACTGAATCTTGACATGATACAGCAAACCGGATATACCTCTAACGCTAACGGGAAAATTATCTGTTAAGATTTAAGAGCATATTTCAATCTCCCGGTCGTTTTCATCTATACGCTTACCAACCATACCCCATTCCAGTTTATGGGAGGCCAGACCTTTGGAAAAAAAAGCCGTGTCGACGACCCCGGATAATCCGGCTGCGATCCAAACCGTTGAACTGTTGCAACGCCGATGGTTGACGAAAAATGCCTTTGAAATCGAACTGACGCGCCCTCCATCTTTGGAGTTTAAAGCCGGCCAGACGATTCGTTTCATCCATGAATCAATGGAAAGATACTATTCTTTGCTTTCCACACCGGACGATCCAACCCTGGCGCTTTGTGTTTATTATGTGCCCGGAGGCAGTTTTTCGCCGGTCCTTTCTGATGCCGAGATCGGTGCCCGCTTCAGCGTTACAGGTCCCCACGGGTATTTTACCTTCAACCCTTCGGAGCGTGCGCCCGTTTTTGTTGCCACCGGCACAGGCATTGCGCCATTTGTTTCCATGGGTCGTTCCGGAGTCACTGATTTCATTCTGCTCCATGAAGTTGAATTGGCCGAAGACCTTTATTATCAGGACATATTTCGTAAGATCGCATCTAATTACGTCCCCTGCCTTTTAGAGCCGTCATCTGATGATCCGTTGCCGCCGGGTACCTTTCACGGTAATGCCGCCGGTTTTATAAAGAAAAATTTGCCGCCGGCAAGTTATGATTTTTATCTGTGCGGAGAACGGGAAATGACACGCGAAGTTACCTTGCTGGCGGATGAGCATTTCCGGGGTTCCTATGTTTTTAAGGAAGTATTCTTTTAATTACTCCGCCCTGAAAAAACTATTTAGATGTTGATCCGGGCGGATTAATTAATCATTTTTAAAAAAAAGAAGTGCACAAAGGCTTATGAGTACTGAAAAGTTTTTCGAAAGCTTGAAAAAAGTTTAAAATTTCAGATGCTTGGTTCATACTATTTTTTTAAATCAGCATCTGAGATGAAGTTAAAAAGTCAAATAAAAAGCATCAAAAAATGCGCAGCATAAAAGGATTAGTTTTAATTCACACGGGATCCGGCAAAGGGAAAACCACGGCCGCCTTTGGCTCAGCCTTCCGGGCTTTGGGACAAGGTTTCAAAGTGCTTATTTTGCAGTTTATG
>JAFDDW010000716.1 GCA_019310665.1 Deltaproteobacteria bacterium | reverse complement strand
ATAATGTCATCAACAGTCAGTTCATCAAGTTGATGATCTCCAAACACCTCACAGAATTTGCCCATTACCACCGAATAACATCGATGTGTATTTTTTTTTAGAATTGATGTGGTGGTAGTTGAGCCAGATTTTTGATGCTTTTGACACTTTCATAATTTACCTCCTTTTGGTTAAAAGGTTTGACATAGGCCAAATGCCTGAGGTAAATTTATGATATCCATTTGATATTTGCAATAATTTCATTGATTTTGATAGTTGGTAATTCTCACTATATCTGGATATTGTGATATCTGGCGATATTGGCAAGATATCAGCAGAAATGATGTTATTAAGCGATGTTCGCATAATATGCATTCTTAAATAATTAATAGTAATTTATCGAGGTTAAATTTTACTCTATTTATTATAATGTATAAAAGCACAAATATATAAACGTTCATAGATTAATATGTTCGGTGACATTATGGAAATGACACATGATGACCAAGATATGAATGAAAAACCAAAATATGGAGTTCGTGTTTTTAAGGTCTCTGAAAAAACTCTCTTGGTAAAACAGACAGTCAAGAAGGGGCGTAACCAAAATGATCCATATGTTATCGACGGTCAGAAAGAACGGCATGTAAAAGTAAACGATGATTCTTCAATCGCGGACGCCGTCCGGGATGGAATTGCTGGGAAACTCACTAATGGAAGAAAATAGATCACCGAACAAGCCGCTTAAGACGAAAAAGAAAGAATCGCTGTGGAAGAATTTGGGACTTTAGTCAAGTTCGGGCAGCAAGATCACTTGCTGCAACTCCAAGACGAAGGGCTTCTATACCTAAACCATCTCCCATATTTCTGGGAAATCGAGGATCAAGAACTTCGCGGAGATCCTTTCGACAGTATTGCCGAGGTTCGAAGAGGGCCAAAAGTAGTGATTCCACTTCAGAATGGCAAAGAGGTATCCATGGAGGGGGAATGGATAATGCGACTGCACCCTCCCGTACCGAAAAAAATAAACATTTTCTGTATGTATGCTTTGCGCCCATTCAACGGAACTTTTCCTGTGGATGAGCGAAATTTCCGTTTTGGAGCTTTTGCGATGGTATTGATAAATCGGCCTGAATTTATGCGTAGAATTGAATCGACCTTGAGTTCTCAAAGAATCAGATGCAAAGCAGATCTGGTCGAATATGTAGATAATTTGCATATTGGACGAGTCGGTCCATTCAGAAAGCTCAAGAGATTCGCTTACCAGTCTGAGTGGAGATTGGTATGCTACGACGGACCGGGAGGCCCACGGAAAATACGGATTGGAAGCATTAGAGATATCTCCGTTATTCTGCATAGTAATGAAATCAACGAAGAGATAAAAATTGAGACCGAACAACCGCTTACACGCTGACCGACTATATCTTGCGGCTTTAAACGAGGCATAGCATTGCACAGTGCTAAGCCTTAAATTATTTTTCAGGTTCCCGCCGCCGTCAGGTGAAGCGGGGCGTTAAGATTTCAGATTGCTCCATCGAATTGCAACTAAGCCTCAATTACCGATATACTGCTATGTACCACAGGTTGATTTAAAACTGAGATAATGTTTTTCCATGAATTTCCAGTTCAAGGAATACGTCAAGCAACTGGGCAAGCTTAAACTCTGATGGGTGGTTCAAGGGGTTTGATAAACAACATGAAAAGAATTGGAATTTTTGGGTGGGGAATTGTAGCCCCAAAATCCCCAGACATCGACAGTTTTGAGCAGAACCTTGCGCAGGCGACTAGCTGGATGGAGCCGTTTAACGGATTTGGGCCGAGCCATTTTCTGGTCGGACGACCGGAGTTTGATTTTAGGGTCTACAAACCATGGATCGATACCCATTTTGAGCCCAGGAAATTTTCCCAACTAAATGAAAAGATGGGCGATAACGTTAAATTTGCCATTGGCGGTTTCATTCAAGCCCTGAACCAAAATCCGGGTATAGGTGAAGAGCTGGGAGCGCTGGGCACCCAGGCACATGTATATGTGGCCACCGGCCTTGGGGATTTTCCCATGCAGTTTGAAATCATGCTGCGTTACCACAGGGCCCAGAAGTGCTGGAACCGTTTTTGGTGCCAGGATACCCACCATCCTGAACTGGCCGCATACCGAAGTGCTTCCCGGGCGGAGAAAAAAGAGACCATCACTCGGCGCAAAGCGCCGGAGGATCCCGACAATTACTCGCTGGAGGACGAAAAATACGACCTGGCCCGGGAGGTATGGTACGATTTCTGGGTGAATCGTTCGGATGGGTTGACCCAATATCTGAAACAACTCAAGGAGATTGAAGCCGAAAGTATTACCGGTGATATTGAAAGTGGAAAGCGACATATCATCCGCCGCAAAATGGCTGCAATCCGGCAACTCAACGCTGAGTATGGATGCCCTGTGGAACCCTGGAACGCCGTCAACCCAAAGCTGCTCTGGAACATTCCCAATATTCCTGCTTCGCAGATTTCCATTTTGGGCCATATCACCGGCCCCGCATTTGCACCCGTAGCGGCCTGCTCGGGATTTGGAACGGCCTTGAAACTGGCCGTCAATGCGATTCGCCTTGACCAAGCTAAAGCGGTGGTTGTAGGTGCAACGGACCCCAAACCCCATCCGCTTTCCGTCGGTACCTTTTACGGTGCCCGCGTATTGTCCCACGATGGTAGCGTATCCAAACCGTTTACCGGCTTGCGTGGTACCCATGTAGCCGGTGGCGCCTGTGTCTGGATTGTAGGTGATGCCGATTACCTGATGGGGCGCGGATTCAAACCCCTGGGCCTTGAGATTCTGAGCGTGGCCTTAACTTCCGATGCGGATCATATCATCACACCTTCCCGGAAGGGTTCTCTGGCGGCCATTCATGAAGCGATGGATGAGGCCCAGGTTAAACCGGAACAGATAGCAACCTGGGACATGCATGCCACCGCTACTCCAGGTGACTGGATGGAATTACAAAATGCCCTCAACGTCTTTCCCGGAACAACCCGGTTTACCGCTCGCAAAGGATCATTCGGGCATGGTATGTCAGTTTGCGGGGGCTGGGAACTGACGGCCCAGCATTTAGGGTTTGCCAAGGGGAAATTGCTGCCGATCAATCTGGATGAAAATGAGATTCATCCCCAGATTCGCCCCTACCACTGCTGCCTGGTGGGTAGTGATACGGAGGCGCCGAAAGGCGAAGTTGCCGGCAAGATCAACATGGGTGTGGGGGGCATCAATATCTGTGCGATTTGTCGGCGCTGGCGGTAAGACTTGTTAAGTATAAAACAAGCAGAGCCGTCATAATTTCTAAGGCGATATTTCTGTTATAAAGCCAGCCTTTTCAATGAATAGATCCCACATAGGCCTTTGATGGGCACTGGGTTTTCTGCTTGGATTGAAACAGCGGTTTAATTTTCTGATAGGCCAAAATCAAGAGAGAGGAAATTATCTTTGTTGCAAATGGACAATCGACCAGTGAGTAATCATGAACTTGCAATAACTGCTA
>JAFDDW010000061.1 GCA_019310665.1 Deltaproteobacteria bacterium | reverse complement strand
ACTTCATTTAATTGAACCTTTAAACCCTCTTTCCTGACACCTGAAACCTTGTGTGAAACTTCACGAAGTTAAAAGGCGAACCGCAGAATGTCGAATTTTGAATGTCGAAGGATGGAATCGCTTCGCTCAAGCTTTTTAAAATAGACACAATACATTTCTTCGAAGGGTGGTTTCGCTTGCTTAGTTCTTTTTATACAAAAGATAGAATACATTCCTTCGACATTCGACATTCGATATTCGACATTCGACATTCGATATTCGACATTCGATATTCGCTTTTCTTGTGCCTTTTAATCGGTTTGCTTGTCGGCTGTGCCGGCATCAAAAAATCCGAACCACCGGTTCAGCCGGAAAACATTCCCCCCATCCTTGAACTTGAAGCGGTCCCGTTTTACCCGCAGAGTGAGTATCAGTGCGGTCCTTCCACTCTGGCCATGGCGATGACTTACAGTGGTTTGCCGATTACCCCTGAAGAACTCAAAAATCAGGTGTACACGCCTTCCCGTAAGGGAAGTCTGCAAATGGCCATGGTAGCTGCTACCCGCCGCCATGGTAGAATTGCCTATCAAATTGTCGGCTTGAACTCCATCTGGGCTGAAATAGCAGCCGGCTATCCGGTGATCGTGCTGCAAAACATTGGGTTATCATGGATTCCGGTGTGGCATTACGCGGTAGTAGTCGGTTATGATTTTCCAGAAAATACTGTCATCCTCCGTTCGGGAATAACCGAGCGCAAGGTGATGTCTTTTTATACATTTGAGAAAACCTGGGCCCGCAGCAACTATTGGGGCATGATCGTGCTCGAGCCGACCCAACTGCCCGCAGTTGCCAGAGAGAATGATTACCTGGTAGCTGTGTTTGGGCTCGAAAAATCAGGTCAATTTCAAGCCGCGGTTGAAGGCTATCAAACTGCGCTGACTCGCTGGCCGCGAAGTCTGATTGCGTTTATGGGGTTGGGCAACAGCCTGTATAAGCTTGGAGATCTTCCTGGGGCTGAAGACGCCTTTAGAAAGGCAGTAGAGAATCACCCGCAGGCGGCCGTCGCCTATAACAATCTCGCCATGGTACTTTTAGAACAGGGACGCAAACCGGAAGCACTCGGTGCTGCCCGCAGGGCCATCGCCATCGGAGGGCCGATGAGCGAGGAATATGAGAAAACGCTTCAGGAGATTCAGGCAAAAGACTAAAATAGTATTTGGAGAATGAGCATTTTTTTGCTATAGGTCAATATAGGAGCATTGCCCCATTCACTCTGGATGACTTGCATACATTTGGGAGGCATTTCCATGCACATCAGGTCGTTTTGCATTTGCTTTTTACTTATCATGATGTTGCTCTCCGCCTGTATGTCAATGCCCTTTTATAGTGAGGTGCAATCCGAACTGGAAGAGACCCGGATTCAGAGAGACGAAGCGCGGAAAGAACTGCAAAACCTCCAGATAAAACAAAAGCAGACCGAAGAGCAGCTCCAATGGATGGAATTGCAGCTTAGCAATTCCGAGGCAGCGAGACGTAAATTGTCCAAGGACCTGAAAAAGCTGCAGGGACAAATTACCTACCTGAAAAATATATACCAGCAGCAACAAAATACTATTAGAACCCTCGAACTGGAATTAGAAAAGAGACGGTCGGTTATCCAACTCCAGGGCAAGGTCATACAGCTCCTGGACGATACCAAAAAGACCATTGAAACCAGCCTGAAAGATCAAATTGCGGCCCAGGATATTGAAGTCGTCGAAGTGGGCAATACGCTGAAAGTCATTTTTTTAGATAAGATTCTTTTTGATTCCGGGAGTGTTGAAATTAATCCCGGTGGCCAAGAATTGCTCAAACTTATGGCGGACTCTCTGAGAGGAAATAATGAACAGGATATCGTAGTCGAGGGCCACACGGATGACGTTACTTTAAGTGCGGTGCTGCGAAAACGCTTTCCCAGCAATTGGGAGCTTTCAACTGCCAGGGCTTCGGCCGTAGTTCGTTTTTTTCAGCAAGAAGGGGGGGTTCAGCCAAAAAGGCTTGAAGCTCGCGGGTACAGCTATTACAGACCGGTTGCTCCCAATGATACTGAAAAAGGCCGCCAGCAGAATCGACGCATCGAAATCATATTGAGACCCTATAAATGAATGAAGAATGTCGAATGATGAATTCGAAAAAGTCGAATTCACCAAATACAAAACACACTCGTAAAATGTTTGTTTTTCTAACTTTTTACGAGATTTTCAATGGTCTTTCCTCCAGTACTTCTCTAAGTTTCTGTGATAGCTGAACGATATCGAAGGGCTTTTGAATAAATCCGTGACAACCCTGGTCCATTAATTCATCAATTTGTTTGTTCTGGCTGTATCCGCTGACCAGAAGAACCTTGACTGCCGGATTGATTTTCTTCAACGCATCATATGTATCCTTGCCGTTCATTTCAGGCATAATCATATCCAGCGCCACCAGATCAAAATCAACCATTTTTTCTTTATACAGTTTGACGGCTTCTTTGCCGCCCAATGCGGGAGTTACCTGATATCCTAGCTTCCTGAGCATCAACTCTTCTACCTGAATCGTGTTTTTTTCGTCATCTACCAGAAGAATCGCCTCGTTCCCTTTTACCATCTCGGTGCTGATCTTGATATCATCAACCTCTTCGAGATTCGATGCCGGCAGGTAGAGATTGAAAGTCGTTCCGTGATTTTTCTCACTGTAAACCCGTATAATACCGTTATGATTTTTAATAATTCCATAGGCCGAGGCCAGGCCGAGGCCGGTACCTTTGCCGACCTCCTTGGTGGTAAAAAATGGCTCAAATATTCTTTCGATGATATCCGGCTCGATGCCCATGCCGGTATCCGTTACCGATACTTTTACGTAATTTCCCTGGGGTACTTCGAAAGGTTTGCAGTATTCTTCGCTCAGACATACATTTTCGGTCTGAATGTAAATGTCGCCGCCATCGGGCATGGCGTGCCAGGCATTGAGGTAGAGATTTATCAGTACCTGTTCTATTTGACCCGGATCGACTTTAACGCTCCAGAGATTAGCTTGAAGCTTTTTATGGGTTGGGATTTCCTTTCTGGTGCGGGTAAACATCTTGCTGCTGTTTTCCACGATGCTATTGAGCGAGGTTGGTATGAGGCTATATTTTCCTTTTCTGGCAAAACCCAGCAACTGATTGGTGAGATTGGCGGCGTTCGTGACCGCGGTTTCGATGCCCTGGATGTATTCATCATTGGGGTCTTCAGGGTCGGTTTGCAGTCTCATCAGCGAAACATATCCCTGGATGCCCATTAAAAGATTGTTAAAGTCATGGGCGATGCCACCGGCAAGAGTGCCGACAGCTTCCATTTTCTGAGAATGGATCAACTGGCTTTCCAGGTGCTTTTTTTCATTTTCAGCTTTTCTGCGCGCAGTGATATCCCGGGCCACATTTAGAATAACATTGCGTCCCCTGTAGGAAATGGCCCGGGAATGGATTTCCACCGGAATGGGGTCACCATCTATTTTGGCATGTGATGTTTCGACTGTGATTTTTTGGGGCGCTTGATGTTCAATGTCTTTTCCCAGTTGGTCGATGATTAAGCCGGCATCGTCCGCTGGAATAAGATTGGTCAGGTTTAATTCGAAAAATTGTTCCGGACTGTATCCCAGCTGAGCGTATGCCGCCTCATTGGCTTCCAGCACATTGCCTTCGCGATCGAGAATGTATACGGCATCATCCACGTTTTCGAGCAGCTCTTTATATCGAGATTGCTCTTCGGCATTTTTCAAATTAGCCAACATATAATTGAAGGCCTGAGATAATTGATTGAATTCCCAATAGTTGCTGCTATTGTTTTCGAACAGAAGATCTTTCTCGCCCTCGGAGATTTGAATGGCCTTTTTCGTCATTTGGCGCAATGGCTCGACCATTTTCTTCCCGAGATAGATGGACATTAGGATAGACAGTGTCAGAATGACAATCGAAAGAAATCCTATCCATAAGCTGACCTTTCGTTTCGCACTGATCAGGGCTTCCAGTGATGACTGGAAGTAAAGGTTATCAAATCCGTCTATTTTAGATAAGATAAGCTTATTGCTCAGCATAAGCAGTTCCAGTCTCATGGCGATATTGTTGCGCATTTCTTCACTGAGGGACACTGCTTTTTTGGAGATCAAACTGTACAGTCGATCGGAATTAACAACGGAAACATCGCCGCCCACCGTTTGACTGACGATTGACATCAATTTATCGTCTTGGGTCATGTCATACAGGGCATAGGCTGTTCCCATCAGCTGAGTTTGATGCATCATGATGGGGGCTGAAAACCACCACACCAGGTGTGTATTGCCGTCGTCTATAACTTCCCCATAGGGATAGGTTTTTTGAGCGAAATCGATCAATTTTTGGGATAAATTCGGATATGTTTCAGGAATAACCGATTCTTCACTTTGTTTTTTGACAAAAAAGTAGACCCCTTCCCGTGATGGGTAAAATTCTGAGACCCGGTCTTTAAGCTGAGATTTGCCATCGAGCATCACCGTTACCCGGATTATGTTGTCGGATCCAAGGTCTTTGAGCATATCGCTAATGCTCGAAATGCGGTTGTTAAGAATAATTTCAACCTGACCCTTTTCCGCCAGAATCTTTTTGCGAAATTCAGCCTCGACTTGTTTGCCAAAATAACCATACAGCGCTACTAATATGACGAAGACAGACAAGGTGGCAAGAACGACGAATGTCGTTACCAGGTAGGTGGAAAACCGCTTTCTATGTTTGAAATTCAGAATTTTATTCAGAAACGAAGCGTTTTTGATTCGTGCGAATCCGTGCGAAATTATGTTTCTTTTTTCGGTCGACACTATGGATTTCCCAAATTTCTTCGGCTAACCGTATGATTCGTTACAGACACAGACAGCAAACGGCACTCGGGCTTCGCATTTCCAGCTTGCCCGGGATTTAGCATCCAATGGAAGGAATAAAACTATTAACCTTGTTTTATACAAAAAAAATGGTAAATTGTCAAAACAAAAGTCTGGGTTCGGCCGACAACTGACAATTCTTTGTTGGAGGAAATTATGGAAACAAATAGCGGTGACATCATCGGACAGGTGTTGCGGCAACGCGGGGTGCAATTTTTATTTACCCTTTGCGGGGGCCACATATCACCGATTCTGACCGGGGCTAAAAAAGAGGGAATCCGGGTGGTTGATGTCAGAGATGAAGTCAATGCCGTATTTGCAGCCGATGCCGTGGGGCGGATTTCAGGTGTCCCCGGAGTGGCCGCAGTGACGGCAGGCCCGGGGGTAACCAATTCGATTACAGCGCTTAAAAATGCCCAGATGGCGCAAACACCCCTGATTCTGCTGGGCGGTGCGGCACCGACGGTGTTGAAAAACAGGGGAGCACTGCAGGACATTGACCAGCTTTCCCTGCTGAAGTCGATCGTTAAAATGGCGGTCACCATACGTCGCAACTGCGATATTGTTCCGGTGATGGAAAAAGCCTTTGACGTTTGCCGGTCCGGTGTTCCCGGCCCCGTATTTGTCGAATGCCCGATTGATATGCTCTACAGCGAATCTCTGGTGCGACAGTGGTATGGCGCCAAACCGGACGCGGCGCGCAAAGGTGGGGTGAGAAGTAAATTGCTGGATTTTTATCTCCAGCGGCATGTCGACCAAATGTTTGCCTGTGAGTTTGAAGAAATGACACCCGGTGAATACAGCGTAACATCACCGGATTTTGACAGCCGTTCCGTCTCCAGAGCGGTGGAATTGATCGCCATGGCGCAAAGACCGGTCTTGATCGTCGGCAGCCAGGCCACGCTTCAACCCGACAACATCGACAAGCTTGCGGGGGCCGTTGGCGCTCTGGGGATTCCGGTATTTCTGACCGGAATGGCCCGTGGGCTTCTGGGAAGGTCGCATCCCATACAGATGCGTCATCAAAGAAAAAAGGCTCTCCAAAAGGCGGATCTGGTGATCATCGCCGGAATGCCCTGTGATTTCCGCCTCAACTACGGCCGCTCAATCGGAGCCGGGGCCAAAATCATTTCGATAAACCGGAGTAAAACCGATTTAAAATTGAATTGCCGGCCGGATCTGGCTGTGCTGTCGGATCCCTTCCTTCTCCTTTGCGCTTTGGCGGAGGTATTTGCTCCCGAACCCTCGGCCTGGGAGTCATGGATACAGGAACTAAAGAAAAATGATGACGAGCGTGAAGCCTTTATAACCAAAACCTCGGAGGAAGACACCGAATTCGTCAACCCCCTTTGCATGCTAAAAAAGCTGGATAAGGTGATCGATGAAAATAGCATCATTGTCGCGGACGGCGGCGATTTTGTGGCCACGGCTTCTTATATATTACAACCGTCCGGGCCTCTGAGATGGCTGGATCCGGGGGTTTTCGGAACCCTTGGCGTCGGTGCGGGCTTTGCCATCGGTTCACAATTAGTTCATCCCGAGGCCGAAGTCTGGCTGATATATGGTGACGGAGCCGCCGGGTTCAGTCTGCAGGAATTCGACACCTTTGTGCGCCATCAACTGCCGGTGATCGCAGTGGTCGGCAACGACGGCGGATGGACTCAAATTGCCCGTGACCAGGTAACCCTATTCGGGGATGATGTGGCCACCAAGCTGAGGCGATCGGATTATCATGTCGTGGCTGAGGGCTTCGGCGCAAAAGGTTTTTTGCTGGACAAAGCGGAAGACATTGATTCTGTCTTTCAAAAAGCCAAACAGGCAGCCCGGGAGGGCCATCCGGTATTGATCAATGCCCGGATTGGTCTGACCGACTTTCGTAAGGGATCAATTTCGATGTAAGGCTTCTCTAACATTTTACTTTTGCTGAATTTCCCTTTCGCTGATGCCCATTAAATACAACAGTCCGTCCAGCCCTACGGTGGAAATAGACTGGTCGGCATTTTTTTTCACAATGGGTTTGGCGTGAAAAGCAATACCCAGCCCGGCGATGCTGATCATTGGCAGATCGTTGGCACCGTCGCCCACGGCAATGGTCTGCTGCAGGCTGATATTTTCCACCGTGGCGATGGTTTTAAGGATTTCAGCTTTTCTGGGGCCGTCGATGATATCGCCGTTAATATTTCCGGTGATTTTGCCGTTTTCGAGCTCAAGCACGTTGGCAAAAACATAGTCCAGCCCCAGTTTGTTCTGCAGGTATTCACCGAAAAAGTCAAAACCGCCGGATATGACGCCAATCTTGTAGCCCAGTTTTTTCAAGGTCCGGATCACACGCTCGGCGCCTTCGGCAAGCACCAGATTATGGGCGACCTCAGTCAGGACCCTGACATCGAGGCCTTTGAGCAGGGAAACGCGCCGGGTGAAACTTTCTTTGAAGTCCATTTCGCCGTTCATGGTGGATGCGGTAATCTGGGCCACCTGGTCGCCCACACCGGCGTTTTCAGCCAGGACATTAATCACTTCACCCTGGATCAGGGTGGAATCCATATCAAACACCACCAGTCTGCGGGCATGGCGATAGATATCGTCCACATGAAAGGAGATGTCGATTCCGGTCTCGTTCGAAATTTCAAGCAGCATGCCGCGTAATTGTCCGGGATTATCCGGGGTGCCGGAAACGGTCAATTGCACGCATGCTGTGGGCAATAAATCGGGGGCATCCAGAAAAACCCGCCCCGAGAGCCTGGTGATTACATCAATATTCAATTGGTGGGCTGCGATGGCGGCGGTGACTTTTGACAGTTGGGTGGCCGTCAGTTTGCGACCGAGCAGGGTGATGATTCGGCGTTCCTGTCCGTACTCCGAAACCCAGCCGGTATAGCTGTTTTCATCAATGGCGGAAAACCGGACCTGGATCCCCAGTTCGTGAGCTTTGAACAACAGATCTTTGAGGATTGAAGACGATGAATGCACCGACGGTATCTCTACTAGAATGCCCAGAGACAGGTAATCATGGATAACCGCCTGGCCGATGTCCAGAATGGCAACCTCATATTGGGCGAGGATGTTGGTCAAACTGGAAGTTAAACCCGGCCTATCTTGGCCGGTTATATTGATCAGAACAATTTCTTTCATTATTGACTACTTTAGGCATTTTCCGGCTTGCCGGGTTGGGGTTAAGAAAT